>MNEU01000014.1 GCA_001917855.1 Armatimonadetes bacterium 13_1_40CM_64_14
GAATGAGTTCGCGGATAACGTGTGCGGCAAGATCATCGGGGCGCACCTCGCGCAGCGCGCCGGCGTACCGTCCCACCGGTGTGCGCACAGCATCGATGATGAACGCGTCAGACTCCAACTGTCTGTGATCCCCAGACGGCATATACAGAAGGACCTCTCCTCTTAGGCCCCGATGAAGGAGGGGGGCCGCTTGGCGAGGAACGCGGCGACACCCTCGCGGTGATCGGCACTGCGGCCGGCGATCTCCTGCACCGCCGCCTCGTAGTCGAGGGCTTGGTCTAACGTCGCGTGCAGGCCATAGTTGATGGCTCGTTTCGCGAGACCGTATCCTCGCGTGGGTCCTGCGGCCAATCGCTTGGCCAGGGTCATGACCTCAGAGAGTAAGGCATCGTGCGGCACCACGCGGTTGACCAGTCCTATTCGCAGCGCCTCCGCCGCATCAACGGCATCCGCCGTATACGCCAGTTCCAACGCCTTGCCGAGTCCGACCAGACGCGGCAGAAAGTACGTGCTCCCAGAATCGGGAAGCAGTCCCACGCGCGCGAAGACCTCGATGAAACTGGCTCGGTCGGAGGCAATCCGCAGATCGGCCGCGAGCGCGAGGCTGCAACCGGCCCCCGCGGCCACGCCATTCACGGCGGCCAGCACAGGCTTTTCCATCGTCCGCATCTGAAGGATGACCGGGTTGTACCGGCTGCCCAGCGACTCGCGGAACGAAGGCGTCCCGGGACCCGCGCGATCCCGCAGGTCCTGCCCCGAGCAAAATCCCCGACCGGAGCCCGTGAGGACCACACACCGCACCGCCGCATCGCGCCCCGCTTGGCGCAGGGCGTCTAACAGCTCCCGCAGCATTTGGTCGTTAATCGCGTTCAACACGTCGGGCCGGTTCAAAGTGACCGACAGCACTCCGTCGCGTTGCTCGAGTTGAATGGCCTCCGGCATGTGTGCTCACCCGATGATGGTTACCAGATTTTTGGGGCGCGTGCCGGGGGACACTGTCCCCGCGTCATCGCCCCTTGAAGTGGGGTTGGCGCTTTTCCAAGAACGCGTTGATGCCTTCAGCACGGTCTTCGGTTGCAAAGAGCAAATAGAAGCACTTGCGTTCGTAATCCAGCCCACCTTCGAGGTGGGTATCGTGCGCCTTCAAGATCGCCTGTTTGGCTAGACGCACCGCGACCGCAGGCTTTCCGGCGATCTCATGCGCCAGGCGTTTGGCCTCGTCCAGGTAGAGTTCTGCGGCGACGACCCGGGTGACAAGTCCCCACCCCTCGGCCTGGCGCGCCGAAATAGGCCGGCCGGTCAGGATCAGTTCCATGGCCCGGTACTTGCCAATCGCGCGGGTTAACCGCTGGGTGCCCCCGGCCCCGGGCATGAGCCCGATGTTGATCTCGGGCTGGCCGAACTGCGCGGTCTCGGCGGCCACAATCATATCGCACAGCATCGCCAGTTCGCACCCGCCTCCGAACGCATAGCCGTGGACCGCGGCGATCAGAGGTTTACTCACCGCCCGGATCCGCTCCCATTGCTGGAAGCGGTATCCTGACAGCATCTGCGCAGCCGTGGCGGTGGCCATTTCTTTGACATCCGCTCCGGCGGCAAACGCCCGCCCCGCTCCGGTGATGACGACACAGCCCAGTGCGTCGTCGCGGTCGAATGCCTCGAGCGCGTCTACGAGTTCATCCATCGTGGCCCGGTTGAGCGCGTTGAGCACCTCGGGCCGGTTGAGAGTGACCAGACCGATGGTGCCTTCAGTGGAAACCACAATGTGCTGATAGCTCATCGCGTCCTCCGTCGGGGCTGCGAATTCGAGAAGACAAAACCTCGAAGATGACGTGTGCACGGCGGGTGCCGCCCGCAGATTCGTGCGTGTGTTGCTAGAGCCGACTCCCGCACTTGCCGCAATGGGTAAACTGCTCGGGCAGGTGCCGCGCCCCGCATGACGGGCAGGTTCGGGTCGGGGGCCCCCAGGCGAACTCGGTGCTGGCGCCTTCGGCGAGACGCGCGCGAATCGCCGCGACATCGACGGGGCGCTTCTCAAGAAAGGCCTCAATCCCTTCCTGCGTTTCGGGCGCGCCGGCGTGGAGCGTGAGCCAGTCGCGGGCATGCCCGACGGTGAGGTGCCAGGACAAATCCCGCCAAAAATTCAGCTGCTGCTTGGTGTAGCGCGTGACTTCTGGCAGCGTGCCGGTCAAGCGCTGGGTGAGACGTGTCACAGCAGCGTCCAACTCCGTGCGGGGAACGACCTCGTTGACTAGGCCCCAAGCCAGCGCCTGGGACGCCGGGATTTCATCGCACAAGAAGAGGATCTCCCGAGCCCGCCGGTCTCCGACCACCAACGGCAACCACTGCGTCGCGCCCGCGGCGGGAACGCTGCCCCGCACCGGTCCGACGTGGCGGATGATGACGTCGTCTGCGGCAACCGCGAGATCGCAGGCCAAGTTGAATTCGTTGCCGCCGCCCACGACCAGGCCGTTGAGGCGTGCGATCGTGGGTTTGCCAATATTCCGCAAGCGGTCTTGTGCCTCGATGAACGCCCCCATCCACTTCCAGTAGTCGCGCGGTTTGCGCAGGAAAGCCGCCTGCTCATCCAAATCGGCGCCGGTGCAAAACGCGCGATCCCCGCTGCCGGTGAGCACGACAACCGCGATCGCGTCATCCCACGACGCGTCCTCGAACGCGCGGCTCATCTCCCGCAACGTCGCGAAGTTGAGGGCGTTGAGCACCCCGGGCCGGTTGATGGTGACGCGCGCGGCTGGCGGCTGTTTCTCGTAGAGGACGTGCCGAAGGCCAAGCGCCTGAGGAGGTTGCGGGCGCGGCCCGTCCATCGAAGCCTTTAGGCGACCTGGACGTACAGCAAACTCACCAGCCCGGAAGCAAAACGTTGGACATCGTCGCCTGCGGCGCGGCCTTCGGGGGAGCGCAGGGCTGCGCGCAGTCCGTTCTCATCATCGAAGTACATCTCTGCGATGAAGTAGTACGGCGGGGCCCCGCCTCCCGGCATCCCTGTCACTTTGCCGGTCTCGACGCGCCTCAATCCGGGCCACTTGCGCACTAGGGGCAGGTGCGTCTCGCGGTAGTGGTGGTCGAATGCGGCGGGATCCGGAGGCTGCATGTAGAGGGCCACGAGCTTCACCATGGCGATAGTCTCCTTGATGGATGATGACTCTTCGGCCCCTGCAACTGCCCCTGCCGCGTCCAGGACATCAATCGAGGTCGCATACACCGCTAGGGCGAAATCAGCACTTCATAGCCTGCCGCCCGTAGCCGCTCGGCCATCCGCGCCGCGTTTTCCCGAACGGTAAACGCACCGACTTGCACCCGATACAACCCGCCTGCGTGGGTCATATACGCGTCAAAACCCTGCTCGCGCAATTTGGCCACACGCGTTTCGGCGTTGACCTGCGAGATGTACGCGCCCACCTGGACGCGGTATACGGAGTTGGAACTTCCTGCGCTCGCAGGCGGAGCCGACGTGGACGGGGGAGCCGGCGTGGCTTGGGGGGATTTGACGTCCGTACCCGGTTGCGCCTGTGGGGGAACCGGTGCTCGCGTCGGTGCCTCAGGTGTCGGCTTGGGCGCCGGTCTGTCCACCTCCCCTGCAGGACCGGGGACCGACCGGAGAGGCCGGGGTGAAGGCGACGACGGGGCAAGAAACGCCAGACCTCCTACGTAGCCGACGAGGACCGACAGGGCAAACAAACCCACTAAGGCCAAGACGGCGATAACCGGCTGGAACCGGACTGTGGGCACGGCCTACCCTACCCTCCCATTCGGTGAAGACGGACGAGGTCGTCAGGGCCGAGGCCGACAAAGTAGAGGCCGTGCGCCACCTGGCCCGGATTCAGACGTTCCACCCGCACTACCTCGCCGTCGGCCGACAGGGGTCCGTCGGGCAAGGCGACCGTCACCCGCACGCGCTCCCACTGCGACAGCTCGATCGCCATGACGACGCGGATACCCTGCGCCCCAGCATCCAATGCTGTCCCTGTGACCTCCTCTCCGCCGCGTTCGACGCGCGTGAGGCGCACCACCGAGTCGCGCAAGGGAATGCGCGGGCTGCGCCGCGAGGCGATCACGATCGTCGCCGGCGGCTCCAGGTCCACCCGGCTCTCACGGACCGCCCGCACCGTCGTCTCAAACACGTACTTCGAAATCCGCCCCTGGTACGACACGCGGACGCGCTCCCCCGCTTGCAGGGCCAGGGTTTCTTGTAATCGCGTCGGCATAGTGATGGTGATTACCGTGGGCTCGAGGGCCAGCACGGTGCTGCCAAAAATCCCGCGCCGCGAACTTCCGGGCGCTTCCACCTCGATGCGGTGCTGTGGCACCAGCGGTTCGGTCATCATCACGCGATCGCCTGTGAGCGGACCAGACGGAACCACCGCGGCTCGCATCTCTGTATCGATGAGCCGCTCACGCAGGAGGTGCAACCGAAAACGCTCGCACTCAGGATGGCCAATCTGGTCGCAGGTGCTGAGCGTCCCCGCAGGGACGTGCGGGCAGAGATCCTCGATCGTGCGACAGTACCCCTGCTCGAGCGTGTACCGGTCGAGTTCAGCGTCATCATCCAGCAACCATGCCGGCAACTGCGACACGTCGCGCGGGACGGCGGACTCGTGTCCCCGCGTGAAGTGCCGCATCACGGCGCGCAGGGAGATCCCGGCGTCGGCCGGGAGGGCGCGGTGGATGTCGGCGTACCCGGCCCGATCGATATAGCGCATGTGTTCGATCGCTCTGCGAAGCGTCGAACGGCACACTGGACATTGGTCTCGCTCCCGCTGCGCCTCTGGACTCTCGGGAATCACTGCGCGAGGCTCCTGTACCGTAGACCCATTTCCGCTCCCTCCAACTATTACCTGCCCGCCGGGGCGTTGCCGGCGCCCGGCGTGCGTTGGGCAGCGGTGATGAGGATGACCGCGCCAATCGCGACGACAAGATAGTACGACAGAGTGCGATCCACGAGAACGGAGACGCCCACCGCGGTCTGGGGAGGGACTCCCGTCGCGAGGACGAGCAACCCGGCCAAGGATACTTCAGTAATCCCGATCCCGCCCGGGACGAACGTGAGGGCAGCCAGCAGGTTGGCCGCAGAAAACGCCAGCATCGCTCCCGCAATGCCAACAGGCAGGCCCAGGGAAGTGCACACCGCCACCAAACGGAGGACTTCGAAGAAGGCCGCGAGCACCGACAACGCCAGCAGGACCCCCAGAGCCTTGTGCCCGCGCCAGTCGGCCAGCGCGTGAGCAAAACGGCTAGCGATCGAGGCCACGCGCGCCTGCACCTGCATCGGCAAGCGCAGGCGGGTGGTCGCCCACGCCGTGACGGCGGCAAGTTTGTGGGGGAGCATCAACAAGGTGAGGCCAATGACCATGAACAGCGCGATGCCTGCCAACACGGGACGCAAGACCGACAGGCGGGTGGCAGGGACGAAGACCACCGAGAGGACGAACAGCAGACTCAGCGCCGCGCCATCCAGCAATCGCTCCACGACGACCCCGGCCGTGGAGGTGGCCATGGGCACCCCATGGCTGGAGCGCAGGAGCAGCGGCTTCGCCAGCTCCACGCTGCGGCCGGGCGTGAGGCTGGCCGCGGCGACACCCGCCAGAATGGCCGCCACCGCGGCCGCAAATGGCAGCGGGCGATTGCTCATGCGGCGAGTCATCATTTGCCACCGTAGCGCTTTAATGCCCACATTAGCGGCCAGGAGCAGGATCGCAAGAGTTAGGGAACCCGCGCGGGCGGCTTGAATCGCCGACACTGTCCCCGGCAAGTCAAGTCTGACCACGAATCGAGCCAGCAGGACAAGACCCAGGCCGAGGAGGATGGCGCGGATGGTCGAGGTCATGGAGTCGACAGATCAGCGCACGAAGAGGGCGCGCACGAGGATGTCCGCGATAATCCCCGTCTCCGACCCGCTAAAGGCCACGCGGTCGATGACCATCAATCGCGGAGACTCCTCCAATGATTGCACGAGCGCGCGCATCTGCGGATAATTCCCGCGCAGACGGAGCTGGACGGGTAGCGAGCCCACGTTGCCCGCCGCGGGGGTTTCGGGGAGAAAGGTGAGCTGCATCAAGGCGACGCGACTGGACGTCATGGCCGTATCCAGACGAAGCATGAGGTCGGGCACGCCGGGGTCAGGGGGAAGACGCTCCAGCAAGTCGCGGGCAGCTTGTTTGACAGTCGCATGCTTGCGAACGATCTCCGTGCGTTGCTGGGCGAGGGCGGTGAGCCGCGCCAGCTCCGCCTGTTTGCGTCGGGCTTCTAATCGCGCGGTCGCGACTCCACGAAACTGAGGATAGAAGACAAAGAGGGCCAGCACAATCACCGCCATCACCCCAAGTCCGGCCCTCAGCAGGAGTCGCTCCTGGGGTCGAAGCGAAGTCACGGCGTCGACCTCAAGCGAGCGGTCATCTGAAACTGGGTAATGGTCCGTTCCCCCTGGACCTCTTGCAGGCCGACCACGTGGAGTTGGTCGAGAAACGGCGACTCATCAAGATGCGCCGCGAAGACGGCGACCGAGCGTAAGTGAACGGCGTTGCCCGCCAAGCTGACCACACCGGCGTCGATCGTGAGCGCCTGCAACCAGACATCAGAGGGGACGAGGCGACTGATCTCAGCGAGTAGCGGGGAGAGACGCGGTTGTCGCTGCCCGACCAAGGCGCGCAGCCGCTGCTGACGCTGTTCGAGGTCGGCGATCTCCCCTTCGAGCTGCGAGACCTCAATGGCGACAGGACGCACCGCCGTGAGCCGGGCATCGTAATCCCGTGAGGCCTCTTGAGCCTGGCGCGCGTCGATAACCAAGACCGCATACAGCGCTCCAATGCCGAGGACAGGGAGCACCGCGACGGCGACGAGCACCCGCCGCCGGCTGACCCCTTCCCGGCGCCGCTGCACCGCGGCTGGAACGAGATTCAGTTCGATGCGCATTGATCCGGGCTCCACTTGCCCAGGCGTGCGTACGACCGCCCCACCCAGACGCGGCGCCGCTTCCGGTGCTCACACACTCGGGTTGCACGGTGTCGTCAACCGCCCCGTGGCGACTGTGCGCACACCGCTCATGCCGGGGCACGGTGACGCAAGTCCTAAGCCACCGTCCTCAGCGCCAACCCTGTCGCAACTGTGAGCTGAGGAGCGGCGGCATGCGCAGCCTGCTCTCGAAGGTTTGGCGGCCGCACGTGAGCCAGCGGGTTGGCGATGGTCACCGGCAGCTCCAGTTCATTGGAGAGGTGGTGATCGAGGTGCCGCAGTCGCGAGCCGCCGCCGCAGAGAATCATGTCGCTGATGACCACACCAGTGAACTGTGCTCGGAAGAAATCCAGCGACCGCCGCACCTGGGTGATCATCTCGGCCAGTGCCTGGGAGACTTCTGTCGTGTAGGCTCCCTCGGGCAAGTTTTCAGGCCCCTCCTCCCACCCCAACCCGTAGAGGATCTTGGCTTCTTCGGCCGTCGCCGCATCGACTTTGAGCAGTTGGGTGATGACCCGGGTCAGGACATCTCCTCCAAGGAGAATGGTCCGGGTAAACTGCGGCACGCCGTCGTGGACGACTGCGACATCGGTGGTGGAAGCGCCCAGGTTGACCAGCACATGGGTCCCCTCGGCTTCCGTCTGCCCCAGCCCGCGCGCCATCGCCAGCGCGCCGACTTCAACGGCGTCGACGACGAGCGATGCCCCTTCCAGCGTGCGGATGTGAGCGAGAACCAACGCCTCGGGGGCGGCGGCGAGCAGCACCTCCAGCTGGCGCACACCGTTCTCGGTCACCTCGCGGACCATCTGGACGTCGATGACCGCTTCATCGACCGGAAACGGTAGGTGGCGTTCGGCCTCCCACCGGATGGCCTGTTTCACTTCCTCGGGGGGAATCGGCGGCAGACGCAGGACACGGGCCAACACGTTCTGGCCCGTCACAGACACCACGGCGCGGCGGGTCCGCACCCCCGCGTGCCGCAGCACCTCGCTTATGGCACTGGCAACAGCCTGTTGATCAAGAATGAGACCGCCTTCGACCGACCCGGGCGGCGTGGGCGCTACGCCGAAGCGGCGGAGCTCCGTGCCCCGCGCGGTTCGCCGCACCTCAGCGACTTTGATGGCACTCTTCCCGATGTCGATGCCGACCGCCGCGGCGCCGATCTGCAAGAAATCCCGCAGCGACCTCATCGGATCCCCTTCATGCCAACAGATCCGTGGCGCGGACCACCGTGACTGCCTGTATTCGCGTCTGGTGCGAAGAGTTCCCGCGACGCGGCGGGGCAACATGGCCCCATCAGTCGCCGCTGGACCAGGAGATCAGGAGGATGGTGCGCGTCGTGGTGGCGTTGAGGAAGGCCGTGGGGAGCACGTCGGTCACGGCGGACTCGTACTCCACGGCCACGGTTCCGGCATTCACCGCACTCTTCTGGATGGTGATGCTGCCGTTAGACATCAGGAGCCCTTCGAGGACCAGGGCCACGAGATCGGCACCGTGCTGGATGGTGATCCCTGGAGCGGATGCGCCCTGCAGGTTGTTGCTCCCGTCAGGGTTGTCTAACCCCGCCAGCGTGTACAGCACCCCGCGAATGGTAACCTTCCGCTGAGCGGCAGCCGCACCGGTCGATGTGACCAGGAACTGCCGGGCCGCGAGGAACGCAGGATCGCCGCCCAGACTCACGTGACAGTAGTCGCCACAAATGGCGGAACCAGCAGAACGTAAGGAGAGGTTCTCTAGCGCAATGTCTCCAACGACGGTCGTCCCGCCGCCCACTCGACGAAACGCGACGATCGTCCCCGTGACCTGGTTGAGGGCGCTGTTGGGATAGACTACCGCGCCGGTGTCATCCGTGGCCGGGCTCGCACGAATGCACAGGGTCTCGACGAGACCGGAGTACCCGGCGCAGTCGACAGTCCTATTCGGCTGCGGTGGCGGCACGCGGATGCGATAGCGTGTCAGCTCGCCGTTGTTGAACTCAACGAAAAAGACGGCACCTGCCATGCCTGCCCCGATGACACCGTTGCGATCGCTGATGTACTTGTCCCAGCACTGCTGGGTATGCGCCGCGTCGAAGGTCCATGCGCCCCCGCTCATGCAGCGGCTCGTCGCGTCCCCTCCGTGCAAATACAGGTTCAGGCCGTCGACCGGATCCACCGCACTCATGGCGCGGCTTTTGTAGCTGGTGGCGGCAGCGCTGTCCACATCCAGCCTGGGCACCGGCACCACACCGGAGGCTTGCGTACAGGTCCACGGCCAGGTGCCGCAGGCGATCCCTGTGATGGCACCGTTCGCCGTCACGGCCCCGACTATTGTGGCGCCCGCGGTGTTCGCGGTGATCGCCGTCCCGGCCCCTAAGCGATTGTTCGCCTGCACGGCTCCGGCGCTCGCGGACGGCAGGGCATTGCGGATGGTGACTCCGGAGTTCCCAGATCCCAACGTGGCGGTCGTGTTGGCCAACACCGCATACAGCGTGAAGGGGGGGAGGGCTTTGACGGCGGCCTGCAGTTGCCTGCGGCCTCCGCCCCGCGTTCCCACAGACTGGATAACGCGGACAGTCCCAGATGATGTGACCGTGACCTGATACTGGCCATCTCCGATGGCGGTGGTGACCCCGGGCCAGGTTGCATTGTTGCCGAGTTCATAGATCGCCCGGGCGATGCCGGCCTCGGCCGCCGTCCGCGCCGCCATGGCATCACTCTGATTGTAGGCAGTCGTGATCTCGGTCAGCTCAAGGTTGACCATCGCCACGCCGATCGCGGTGAGGACCACGATGAGGATGAGGACGGTGACCAGCGCCGCGCCGCGGTCGTTCGTCATGGATTCCTCAGAGTCGCTTTCGCGGTCACGGCGGCGGTTTGCGTCTGCCCGATCGCGCTATTGTACTGTGTGGCCAAGAAGTTCATCTCCACGGCCAACACGCGCACGACTGTCCCGACAGACCGTGTCGTCGTGAGACCGTGGTCCAGGGTCAAGCAGTTGGTGCCGGAATTGATACTCACCACGGTCCCCCCATCCGGCCGCACTGCCTGATCGGTTCCGTAGGTCTCGCGGTCAACCTGGATCCGGTCATTGACACTGAACCCTGCCACGCTCTGGACGCACAGCTGTGTTCCACCCGGAGCCAGTGCGGCGGACAGCGAGGTTGTCGGCACATTAAAGAAGGACCGCCCGGCAGGGACCGCCAGCAGATCGGCGAGCACGACCCCATTGCGAAGAAGCTGGGTCCCAGTCAACTGGAACACGACACCCAGCGGCTGCACGACGTCTCCCGCCGAGTGCGCCTGCGCCAACGCGGGCGTGATCCCAAACGGGTTCGCGGTACCCGTAACCGCGAAGGGCCCCTCCCCACCGATGCTGATGGTGTCGTTGTTGCCCAAAGGGATGACACCGAATGGGTAGGTGACCGTGATGGAGGTCGCTCCCACAGCCGCCGCTGCGCTCAGGGTGGTTTCCCCCCGCCGCACGACCTCGCCCTGACGATGCGCTCTGCTCAGCACGGGTGTCGCCGACACGGCCGTCCCGGCCATTGCACTGGCCGTGACGGTTTCCGCGCTATTGAGGTTCAGGAAGGACACCAGAAAACCGGTGAGTAGCGGCGATGCGTCTTGGACCGTGAACGAGGCCGCACCGGCAGTGGTATCAGCCGCCAGCACTGTCACCTTCACCAACCCCAAGCTGGTCCCGCCAGCCCCCACCACCGCGTCCTTGGACTGCATCACCTCAGCCAGCACACGCTCCGCGGCCACCCGCGGGGACTGCTGCACGTCTGTCTGGCCTGAAAAACTCACCCACTCCCTGACACCTACGCCCACCAACCCGTACATCGCTACCAAGAGAAGGGCGAGCAACGCCGTGGCGATGACGGTTTCCAGCAGTGTGAGCCCCTGTTCGGTATGAGTACGCATCAGTAGCTGGCCACCAAAGTCGACAGCGTGAGGGTCCGTGAAATAGCCTGGTCCATCCAGGTCACCGCGACGTCGATCTCCGTCAGCTGGGACGTCCCCAACACCGGTGACGTGATGGTCGTGACCCGCGTGTACAGACCGCTGGGGGTCGCGTTCCCCAGGTTGTCCAGCTGCTCCGTAGCCGCAAAACCCGACAGGCTCGAGTAGCCTTTGGACTTCAGGAGCTCGATCCTCTGCTGCGCGAGAAGGGCCGCGGCGGTGACGTTGCGGCCGAGCAGGCCGCGAGACGACGCGACGAGGAAGAAGCCGGTCAACACCGTGACGACCAACCCAAAGATCGCGGTAGCAATCACGACTTCCAGGATCGTCATCCCCCGCTGAGATCTCACGGGCATGCGGCCACCTCCGCGATTTGCACGCGGCCTGTCGCCGGTTGCACATCCACCTTCATGTTCGACGTGCCCTCTGTCAGACAAAACGTGCCGCTTTGCACCGGGGCGCCTGTACTCGCAAAGTCCGCCCAGTTGCTCGGGAAGGTCGTGGTGATCGCAACCGACGAGGGCACCGCCACCACCTTAAAGACGGTGGCGTCACTGGTGCGGAGCAGTGTGTACTGCGCGGAGGCGGCCGTGTATTGCAGGCGGAACGTCTGATTCTGGGTCACGGCGTACTGCTGCGTCAGCCGAAGGTCGGCGCCGAGCAACCGCGCGGTCTGCCTCATGTCGCGCAGCGCCATGTAGCGCTGCAGGTAGGGCAGCGCCATCAACGTCAGCACCCCCCCGATGGCGAGGGCCACGATCAGCTCGAGGACGCTGACCCCCCGCTCGGTCTTCACGGGGTCCTCCGTGCGCGCAGGATCGCGAGGCCACTGGTCGCCCCGAGCACGCTCCAGAACACGGGCGCAACGCTCACCACGCTGAAGTGCCACTGCACATCCACCCAGTACCCCGCAATAGCCGCCACAC
>MNEU01000094.1:0-15699 GCA_001917855.1 Armatimonadetes bacterium 13_1_40CM_64_14
AGGATTGGCCAGCAAGATGTGGCCATGCGGCTCGATATACGCGGGGACAATGACCTGGCCGGACACATCGATGATCTGACGGGCATGCGGGGCAACCTCGTCGTCTGACCCGATGCGGGCGATGGTCCGATCCGCGATCCCCACCGCCGCACGCCGGACGGAGCCAGCGCGGACATCGGCAATGGATCCTCCAGTGAGGGCGAGATCAACTGCGCCAGACGACACGCCGTCTAGCATACAGGAAATCGCCAGAGGAGGCGGGAAGGCAGATGGTCACGACCTGTACCGTCCCCCATTCGCCGTTCACCTGATCCCTCGCCAAAGATGTAGTTTCATAGAGGTGAAAGCGATGAGACTGCGGTGGATTACGCTAGTCTTCTGTGGGGTGCTGGTGCTCGGGCTCTTCCCGGCCGCCGCTGCCCAGATGAAAGCGACACACCAGACGGTTCAAATCCTCTACTGGCCCGCGTCCGTATCGGGGGGAGGGAGTAGTTGGACCACGGGATATTGGGATCTTGAGTACGGCACAGTCAAGGCGAACACGCCGCTTGGCTATCACCTGCACTTCGCCACGGGCAGTCAGTCCGGGGGGCCGGGGGGGACGTCAACCTTCTGGGACGTCGAGGCCTCCTACCTCCTTGGTGGAGCGCGTGACATTAGCACCCGTGCCAAGCTCGGGTATGGCTCATTCGGATGGACCGCCCCTGGAGCCCCAGCGGGAGTGACCAGTACCGGGTTTAGTGCTGGGTTCAACGCGGTAAAAACACTGCCAGTGACTTCCAGTGGAGGGGGGTTGTCGCTGCAGGCCGCATTCAACTGGTATCCGTCCAATAGCAGCCGATCCAGCACGGGGAGTTCGACGGGGGCGGTGACGGATTGGACGATCGCGCTCTTGTACAAATTCCCCCCGCGGACGATGGCGGCGATGCTGAGTGCAAACGACGCCACCTCCACGTCTGTCAGCACGATCCAGCAACCGATCTGGGGGGACCCTCCGGCCAGCGACTGGGGCGCGGTGTTGGGGATTCGCGGCCTCACTGCGGACGCGGGCACCGCGGCGAGCGTTTACAACTGGTCAGGTCTGTTCTTTGGGATGAGCAAGACCTTCTGAGGGGGGAGGGAAGCATCGCGTAGGCCACGGCTTCGTCTTCGTCCATGCCGTGGCCGCGCGCCCAGGTCGCGGCATGGACCTCCGCACATAGGTGGCAATGAGCTCGGCAGCGGCCGGATCGCCGAGGCGTTGGACGAGCTCAGTCGACTGCACGATGTCCGTGAAGAGGAAAGTGACCGCTCCGGCGGGCAGGTCCCCCATGGGACGATCCTCCTCGGGGCCGCGATTGTAACCGCGGCTTCGCCCGGCAAATCCCCTGTCAGGAGGGGCGTCCTGCACGGCACGCGAACGCCCTTTAGGGATGAAGCCCGGTCTGCGGCGTGGTGCGGAAGCGACGGTGCGAGTCGTGGTGACGCCCGATATGCTGGCGACGTTTGAAGAACTCGGCCCGGTGCATCCTCTGTATGCCACGTGGTCGATGATCCGCCACATGGAGCTGGCGTGCCGCAAGATTATCCTGCCGTATCTGGAGCCTGACGAAGATGCCGTCGGGTACAGCATCAACGTGACGCACCTGGCGCCCACAGCCGTCGGCGATCAGGTGACCGCCCGCGCTCGGCTTGTGAAGATCTCCGGGCGTAAGATTATCTGCGCGGTCGATGCGGTCAACTCCAAAGAGAAGATCGGCGAGGGCACGCAGGTCCAGATGCTCGTGCGAAAGGATCGATTAGAGCGGTTCTCCAATCCTCAGCGCGCTGATGCCTCGCTCCACATGCGCGACCGGTCCTAACCTCCGGCCAGAAACTGTGCGTCCGGTTCAGGAGGGGTGGTCGGCAACCGGGCGCGGCGGCTGTGGCGCGCCCCGCTGTGCCGCCTCATCATAAGGCAGCAAGGCGGCATAGATGGCCCGGCAGACCGGAGTGGGGACCCGGTAACGTGCACCCAGCCGCATGGTGTGGCCCGGCAGGGCGTCCAGTTCCATCCGGCGGCCGTGGACAAGATCGGTGTACAGCGATGAGTAGCTCCCCGGTCCCAACGCCTCAGCCGCGCGCTGGACGCGCGCGCGTTCGCCGTCTGGCAGAGGCACCCCGTGGGCCCGACCGACGGCGGCGACTTCGGAGGCGACGTCGAGATACATCTCCATCGTGGCCGGCGACTGCCTAATCGGCCCAATGGGCAATCGGGTCAGCGCGGTCATCCCGCCTTGCGCGGTGATAAAGAGGTACTTCTCCCACATCGCGACCAGGATCTGCGGCGATAGGTCGACCGGGACCCCGGTGGCGGCGAAGGCGTCGCGGATGGCATGGCCGCGGGCCGTGAGTTCGCCAGTTAGTTCTCCCAACACAACGCGGCGGGACCCACCGGTGTGACTGATAACTCCAGGGGACGCAATCGCCGTAAAGATGTAGCACGCACCTCCGAAGACGTGCGTGCGGCCCACGCGCTCGCTCAGCCGGTCCACGTTGTCCACACCGTTCTGCAGCGTTAAGACCGCTGTCTTATCTGCGATCAGCGCAGGCAGCAGTGCGGCGGCCGTGTCCGTGTCGTACGACTTGACGCTAAACAGCACGAGATCGACAGGCCCGATGTCTTCGGATCGCTCGGTCACGCGGACACGCAGGCTGACCGGCGCGGGTAGCAGCACCGACTCCACCCGCAATCCCCGCTCGCGGATCGCGGCCAGGTGAGCCCCGCGGGCCAGGAACGTTACGTCGTGCCCGGCTTGATGGAGCAGGGCGCCATAGTACCCCCCGATTCCCCCCGCTCCGACCACGGCAATCTGCACGCGGCACCTCGCACGTACGTGCGCCTTTTCGCAATATTTGTTCCCAATTTGGGGAACCCTCCACAGAACAAGCTAACGGGCAGCGGAGACCCTCACAAAGTGTGATGTCTGAGAAAGATGAGGCGGTGGGCACAGTGAAGATAGCGCGGCTCGGACTCCTACTCGTTTGTCAGGGTTCCTTTTGGGGCGTCGAATTATCTGCGCGACCGGCGGGCAGGCCGGACGTAGCATTGATTGAGGAGCTTTGCGTGCGATTGATGGGGAAACTCCGGACCGCGACCGGCGTGCTGGCGCTCGTTGTCGTTTTCACCACTCCCTCCACCGCAGCGTTTTCGAATCCGTCGCGAACCTTGATGGGGGTCGGGTTCTATGTGGACTTCGACCCCAACTCGTGGACCGCAGTGCGCCTGGAAGGGCACCGCCTGGGCTGGGTCGTTACGACCAACTATGTTCTGGCGAACCCGACGGGGGTACTCGCCGGATCTCATGATCCGGCCATCGTGGCGCTTGCCCGGAGCCGAGGGAGCCGCGTGCACTTCCGCGTGGCGAACCTCGCAAATGATCACTACGACGCAGAGTTGGCCCGTGCGATCTTGACCAAACCCGCCGCGGGCATCCGGGCGATCGCGAGCATTCTCCAAGTTGTCCGGGACTATGCCTACGATGGCGTGGTGCTGGATCTCCAAGACTTGGCCCCGACCGATCGATCAGCTCTCAGTGAGTTTGTGAAAGATCTTGCCACCCAGTTGCACAATCGCAGCCGTCCGCTATCGGTCATCGTACCGGCCAAACCCCAGGAGACACGGGCGACGGCGGACGCGTATGATCTGGGGGCGCTGAGTCGGGCGGCAGACTGGATTATCCTGCAAGCATACGACGGGCAGCACGTAGCCGCCCCGGCAGCTCCCCTCGCCCCCCTGCCGTGGGTCGAGTCCGCAATCCGGCGCGCATTGGGCTACGTCCCCGCGTCCCACCTCATGTTGGGGATTGGGCTGTTAGGCTATGATCGCCCCGCGCAGGGGACGGGTGAGATTATCTCGATGCGCGAGGCTGTGGGGCGGGCCCAACGCGCGGGTGCCCCGGTTCTCTGGGACGAGGCCGCCCAGTCCCCCTACTTCACGGCGTTTGGACGCATCGTGTACTTCGAAGATGCGCGCAGTATCGAACGCAAACTTACCTTGGCCGCACGCTACCATCTGGCCGGGACCGCGTTTTGGCGGTTGGGCGGGGAGACCCCAGACTTGTGGGACGTCGCGGAGGCGTTCTTGCGCCCGCCGAGCACAGACGTGTCGTTTACCCATTAATTCGTCGCCACCCGCACGGTCTGAGGGCGGACGCGTGCATGGCGGAGTCCACGAACGCTTTTCCCCGCCGCGGAAGGACCTCACGCTCCAACGATAGCGTCAAGCCGGAGACAAATACTTTAGCTACACTCCGTACGCTAAACACTGGACGCACTCGTTCCCACAAGACTCAGACTCCCCCTGGCGAGCCTACAGGTCGTGTCGGCATCCGCGCGCTCCGTCCCGATTCCGGGCGAGTCCCAGGTCTTGGACCTGTGACCCGTGGGCAGACCATGAGTGATTAGCCGCCGGAAAGTGCTCCGTCCACACGCCCGACCGCGCCGGAAGACGCAGGCTGCGCGGATCCGCCATCGCTCTGCTCGCACACGTCGGCCATCCCGGCAGGCCTCCGTGCGGGTTCAGGGCCATCGGCCTCTGGTCCCACCACGTCCTGACGTCCTTCCGGGTCCTGATATCCTTCCGGCGGAGCAGGGGAGGGCGTCCGTCCGGCCCTGGCTCTTCCTGATCGTTTTGGGAGTCGCCGTGATGGGTGCAGCCTGGATTGAACTCTCACCGGTCTTTCATCATGATCCCTTGTTGCCGCTGCTCGGCGTGGGCTACATGGTAGACGATGCGGATTCTCGGGCGGGACTGCAGAGACAAGGGCGCTATCTCAACATGGTGATCACAACCAGTTTCACCCTAACGGATACTGCCGGAACGTTGGGAGGCCGTCAGGACACTGAGGTCGTCGACCTCGCCCACCGCATGGGGATGCAGGTGCACTTTCGCGTCGCAAACTCCTCCCGCGGCCGGTGGGGCCGCGAAGTTGCGTACGCCGTCCTCACCCATCCGCGCGCGCGGGCCCAGGCCATCGCCAACATCCTGAAGGTGCTGGACAGCTCCGAGTACGACGGTGTGAACATCGATCTCGAAAACATCCCTCCAGGACGCCGGACGGCGCTGACGGCGTTCGTGACCGAGGTGAGTGCTCAAGTGCACCAGCGCGGGAAGACAGTGTCGATTGCCGTTCCGGGCAAGACCGTCGACGAACTCCGCCACGACTGGAGCGGCGCCTTTGATCTGACCGCACTCGGCCGCGTCTGCGACTTCGTGATCCTCATGGCGTACGATCAACACTCCGGTGCCAGCGAAGCCGGTCCGGTTGCGGCGCTTCCCTGGGTCGAGGCGGTGACCCAGTTCGCAACCTCACAGGTTGAACGAGAGAAGATCCTACTCGGACTGGCTTTCTATGGCTACGTGTGGCCGCGCCGCGGGGGTGGGATCCCGATTTCGATGAGCCGCGCCGTGAGTCGGGCAGCCGACGCGAAGGTGCCCGTCTTGTGGGATGAACGCAATCTCGTGCCCTACTACCGCTCCGGCAGCCGCACCGTCTATTTCGAGGACGCGCGCAGTCTGCAACTCAAACTTGCCCTCGCCACACGAGAGCATCTTGCCGGTGTCGCGATGTGGCGACTGGGCCTTGAAGACCCAGGCTTGTGGGAAATGATGGGCCTCTATGTGGGCCGCGGCCGCCCTGTGCGCGCAGGGCCCGGGGGTCCCCCCGAGACTCCCGAATCCGTGGCGGAAACTCCGACTGCCGACAAGTAACGGCTAGCGCGGTCGCGGTCTGAACGTCACTGCCCCATCGTCCGCCACGATGACATCATCGTGGGGATGGTCCGCGGCGATGCGCCGTTTCAGGGCCTCTGTGACGCGTCGCAATTGTTTTACGTGTTGGGTCACCGCCCTCAAGTAAGCCCCCCCGAAGAGGGTGAGGGTCCCCGCAAGGATCAGCAGCATCGAGATGGCATCTCGCCGTGGCGCGCTGCAGAGATCGGACACGACATTCACCAGCCCCGAGACCACGAGCCACACGCCGAGCACTCCGACGAAGATCACGCCCGCCCAGCGCCCTCGTTGGGGCAAACGTGACCAATTCAGTCTGATCGCGACGGCGAGGGCAATTATGACTACCACGAGAACCCAGAAGCGGAACGTGGACGACAGTAGCCATTGCCACTCCACAGGGATCACTCCTTCGTCCGAACAAGGGCCTCGACGAGTCTGGCGGGAAAGCCCATGTGACTGAGTATCAGGGTCAGCACGGGATCCTGCGCAGTCGAGTGCCGCATTTGATCGCTCCCCCGAGAGGAGCGCGTAGATGAGATATCACTCGGGGCGTACGCGTCGCCCACATCACCCTGCGCCAACTAGTGAAGTCGGAGGAGCGTCGCACATGTGACTCAGGCTGGAGGATGTCCCATGCATCGTGAAGGTTCACAGACGGGATCTTCACATCCTCGTGAAGGGGATGGTAGGCACCTGTATGCTTCAATGAGCGGTCCGCCAGACCTGGGGGCGGGTCCCTCGGCCGCGAAGATCGTCCGAGGCGTTGCAAGAGGAGGCTCCGCACCGCAGGCTCAAGTCACCGCGCGTCAGCAGGGCAAGCGGGCTGCTTTGCTGGCCCTTATCGCCGGGTATGTCGACGCGTACGCATTCGTAAAGTACCGGCTCTATGTTTCGTTCATGAGCGGGAATACCACGCAGACAGCCTCTCAGGTAGGACAGGCCAAGTTCGCGGATGTAGGACACAGCCTGCTCCCGATCCCGTGCTTCGTGATCGGGGTGTTCGTCGGGACCGTTCTTGCGCACTCCAACTTCCGCCATCCGTTGCGTGTGGTCCTGGGGGTAGTCGCGGCTGTGCTCACCTTAGGCATCGCCGCTAGTTTCCTCCCATCGCTTCCCGACTGGGTCACCGTCCTGCTCCTTAGCGTGGCTATGGGCACGATGAGTACCACGATTACCCGCGTGGGCGACCAGGCGGTGAGTGTCAGCTACGTGACGGGGAGCCTGACGAACATGATGCAGCACGTGGCACTCGCGGTGAGGAACGTGCCCTTGCCCCGCCCACAGGGATCATGGGACACCCATAGGTGGCGTGCGCGCCTGCTGGCGACCATCTGGACCGCCTTCTTCACGGGAGCACTGCTGGCCGGGGCAGCCCTTCCTCGTGTTGGCGCGTGGACTCTGTTGTTACCGATCTGTGTGCTCTTTGCCCTGGCGTCGGTCAGCCGCCGCCCGAACCCGAGCGGTTAAGGAAGTTGCGGTCTTCGCAGCAACCGGGTGGTCTCCGTTTTAGGACGGCGTTGCGGACGAGCGTGAGTTAAACGGTATGGAGCCGGGGGTCGATGACGTCGCGAATGCCGTCGCCGAGCAGGTTGAACCCGAGAACAAGGGACATGATTGCCAAACCCGGGAAGGTGGAAACCCACCAACTCCCTGTAATCAGCTGGTTGTGGCCTTCGTTGATCATGGCGCCCCATTCTGGGGTCGGCGGCTGAGCCCCGAGGCCAATGAAAGAGAGGCTCGCGGCTAGGAGCACCGTGAAGCCCATCCCCAGGGTGCCGCGGATGACGAGCGGGGAGATAATGTTGGGGAGGATGTGCCGCCACAGCACGCTCGCATCCGCAGCCCCCAGTGCTCGTGCGGCTTCCACGTAGACTTCCTCCCGCGTCGAGAGCGTCGACGCGCGGGCCAGACGCGCGTACCCTGCCATCCCGACAATCGCTAGGGCCAAAATCGCTTTCTCCAGTCCCGGCCCCAGCACTGACGCCAGGGCCATGGCTAGCACGAGCGCGGGGAACGCCATGATCACGTCAATGACTCGCATGATGAGGTTATCCACCCGCCCGCCGCGGTACCCGGCAATGACCCCGATGGGGGCACCGCTTAACAGAGCCACCCCAACAGCGAACAGAGAGATGAGCAAGTCATACCGCGCGCCGTAGAAGATGCGGCTCGCGATGTCGCGTCCGTAGTAGTCCGTCCCCAACCAGCCCCCTGGGCCAGGGGGCAGCAGGCGTACCTCAAGATTAACGTCTGAGGGATCATGAGGGGCGAGGACAGGGGCCAGCAGGGCGACAGCAATCCACACGGCAAGGATCATGAGTCCTGCGAGAGACAATCGGTTGCGCAAGAACCGACGCACAAGCAAGGAGAGCGTCCCGGTCGGGCGGGAGGCGGAGTCTGCCGCTGCTTTAGGTATAGCGGATGCGCGGGTCGAGGAGCGCATAGCTCACATCTACGAGGAGATTCACTGTCACAAAGGCCGCCGCGATGAGTGCGGTCGCGCCGAGCACCGGTGCGTAGTCGAGCCACTGGATGGACTCCACGAAGTAGAGGCCGACCCCGGGCCAGGCGAATACCGTCTCGACGAGGACATTTCCCCCAAAGAGGCTCGCGAACTGAATGCCCAGCACCGTCACCGTGGGGATCAGCGCATTGCGTAACGCGTGGCCGTAGAAAACCGCGCGCGGAGGAAGCCCCTTCGCCTGCGCCGTGCGGATGTAGTCCTGCCGAAGGATCTCGACCATGCTGGCGCGCAGCATCCGGACCACGAGTCCCACCGAGGCCAGCGCGAGAACAAATGCCGGGGACAGCAAATGCCAAAGCGACCGGAGGAACAGTCCCCACTGTCCTGCCACGGCGCTATCGACGAGGTACAGCCCTGTGAACGCAGGCGGGGGGACATCCATCACCCCAAGGCGTCCAGTTGGAGTCGGCAAGACGCCGAGGACGTAATAGCCGACGTAGATCAGGATGAGTCCGAACCAGAAGGACGGCATCGAGAGGAAGAGGAGAGACGCGACCCGACTCGTGTGGTCGGTGAGTGTGCGCTCCCGCGCTCCAGAAAGCACACCGAGCGGGATACCCAGGAGAAGGGTAAGCGCAAAGCTCACCGCGCCTAGCTCAACGGTGGCGGGGAGGTAACGGGCGAGGTCTCCCGAGACGGGCCGGCGGCTGCGGATCGACAGCCCGAGATCTCCACGCACGAGGTGCGCCACGTACTGCAGGTACTGGATGTGCAAGGGCCGATCCAGCCCCCACTCGTGCCGCACGGCGGCGACAACCTGTGGATCCTGCGCGGCTTCGCCGAGGATGAGCCGGGCCGGGTCGCCGGGCACTAGGTGCAAAAGGAGGAAGGTCACAAACGTGATGCCGATGAGGATGACAGGCAGTGCCAGCAGCCGGCGCACGATGAAGGTACTGAACGCGGAATTCACGGCAGGAGGGCGGGGCGCCGCTCACCACGTGCGGTGCGACGCCCCACCTGTGTACGTTTTATAGACTCTTCTGCACGGGGTAGAAGTACCAGTTCCCCGACGGATAGAGCACCCACCCTTTCACCCACTTGCGTTGCGCGTAAAAGAGGAGCGAGTTGTAAATCCACGCACTCGGCGCGTCGTCGTTGATCAGGCGCTGCACGTCACCTATGATGGACCGGCGCTTGTCCGCCTCGCGGGCTGTGAGCAGTTGATCGATAAGCGCGTCTACCTCCTTGTTGGTGTAGTAAGCGTAGTTCCCGCGAGCGCCGTGGTTCTTGCTATGGAAGTTGCTGATCAGATAGTCTTCCACAATTGGCAGGCCCAGGCCGCTTAAGACGAACAACGGGATCTTCCCTTCCTCGTAATTGCTCACAAAGGTGGGCCAGGGAATGCTGCGGATCTCCACGTCGATCCCCGCCTTCTTCAGCTGGGCCTGGGCGGAGATCGCTGTCTTCTCGCGCTCGCTGTTGCCCGCATTGTAGTAGATTTCCGTGTGGAACCCGTTGGCGTACCCCGCTTCCGCCAGCAGGCTCTTGGCCTTCACCAGATCCACCCGGTACGGCCAGACCTTCCCCGTCCACCCCTCCAGCGGGGAAGGAATGGCGCTCTTGGCCGTCTCCGCGTACCCGAAGGCCACGGCGCGGTTGATGGCGTAGGGGTCTAACGCGTACAGGAAGGCCTGGCGAACTTTCTTGTTATCGAAGGGCGACATCCGGTTGTTCATCCAGATCTGGTGCATCCCGATGCCGTTCTCCCGGTTGATGACGACGTCGGGGTTCCCGATGAGCTGTGCGGTCATCTCAGGCGGTAGTCTGTAGACGATGTCGAGCTCACCGCGGAGTAGCAGGAGCAGCTGCGTGTTGAAGTCGCGAATGATGCGGAAAGCGATGCGCCGTAGCTTGGGTGCTCCCTGCCAGTAGTTGGGGTTGGCTACCAGTTCGAACGACTCGCCCGCTCGCCACTCCCCCCATGTGAACGGCCCGGTGCCATCGACATTGCGTGACATCCAATCGTTGCCCTTCCCGGGAGTGATGCCGCCGTGGGCATCGACCGTTTTTGGGTTGACGATAGCCCCGGTATTCGTGCCGGCCATCAACTGTAAGAAGAGGGGAGAGGGCTTGGTCAGCTTGACGCGTACGGTGTAGCGGTCAACCACTTCGGTGCTGGTCGGGGTGATGAACTCGCTGATCAGGCGCGACGGTCCCAAGGCGAGTGCCAGCATGCGGTTAATGGAGTAGCGGACGGCGTCGGCCGTCATTTCGTCCCCTGAATGGAACTTCACCCCGTGGCGCAAGCGGAAGGTGTAGGTCACGCCGTCCGCAGAGACGTCGATACCCTCCGCCAGATGCGGTTGGACGTCTGCGGTGCCCACCGTTTTGTTCTGCACCTGTTTGGTGCTGTATCGGACGAGCGTCTCGTATGTGTTGTCGAGCATCCACATTGAGGCCCAGTCAGTGATGGCGTGCGGGTCGAGGTTAACGGGTTCCCAGTACACGCCGTAGAGTAGGGTGTCGGGGTTAGACACCCGGGGCTGCGCGTTGACCGCTCCTACCCCGGCTGCGAGGACCACTACGGCGAGCAAAACTCCAAGCCGCGTTGGCAGTCTTGTCATGGGAGATCCCTTCTCAGTTGGTGAATTTTCTGCGAATGGCGCCGAACTTCGGCAGCTTGCCTAGGGACTCCTCTCCCAGCAGCCCCGCGGTGGATCCACTATGCAGGTGACGCACGCGATCGCTCGCGGTGGTCTGATGGGCCCCCGCAGGCTTGAGGAGGAACTGATCCTCGCTGGTTCGAAAACGCTCCTCATCCCATCCATTAGGAGACAATAGGATGCGCCTGTTCATTAGCCGCGAGGAGCACCTGCGTCGTCTTGAAGCTGCGCAACGGGAGCTCGACCGGCGTGGGCTCGTGGGCCTTGTCCTCTTCAGTCCCATGCAGGTTTTCTACCTGACGGGTTTCAGTTTCATCGCCACGGAGCGACCCGCAGCGCTCGTGGTCACAGACAATCGCACCACGCTCTTTGTCCCCCGGCTGGAAGAAGAGCATGCGACCGCATACGCGGTGGTGGACCAGGTCGTCTCCTACTCAGAGTATCCAGGCGACGTCCACCCGATGCGTCGCCTGGCTAGCTTACTTACCGACCTGGGCGTCGGGCGGGGTCCCCTAGGGGCTGATGGGGAAGGCTACCCCGGCGTGATGGGTTACCTCGGGCCGCGGATGAGGGAGGTGCTTCCCGAGGTCTCCGTACAGGTTGTGCGAGACCTCATTGAGGACATGATGAAGATCAAGTCAGCAGAGGAGGTGGCCCTGATCCGGGAGAGTGTCCGTTGGGGGAACTTGGCGCACGCCTACCTTCAGGAGTACACCCGGCCAGGCACCGTGGAGAGCGAAGTCGGTCTGCGCGCGTCCGCGGATGCCTCGGCGGCGATGATCCGTGCGTTAGGGCCAGAGTACCGGCCGCTGTCGTGGCTATTCCCTGGCGCGCATGCCGGCTTCCGCGGGCAGGTTGGCCGACAGTCGGCCATTCCGCACGCCATGACAACGAATGCCCGCATTCAAACCGGAGACGTGCTCGTCACCGGGGCGGCGGCATCGGTGGGAGGGTACATCAGCGAGCTCGAGAGGACGATGGTCGTGGGTCAGCCCTCCACTGAGCAACAGCGTTTCTTTTCCCTTATGCTGGGCGCCCAGGAGACGGCGTTCGAGGCGATTCGCCCAGGACGGCCGTGTGCCGAAGTGGACCGAGCAGTGCGGGCCTACTTCGAGCGCCACGATTTGATGGCGTATTGGCGCCACCACGTGGGCCACGCCCTGGGTATTGGGATCCACGAGGCGCCGTTCTTTGACATCGGCGACCCCACGGAGATCCGCGCAGGTATGGTGTTTAGCGTAGAGCCGGGTATCTACGTGCCGGGCCTCGCGGGCTTCCGTCACTCCGACACCGTCCTGATCACGGAAGATGGTACCGAGATCCTTACTTCCTACCCGCGTGACTTAATCTCGCTTACCATCGTGTGACGCCGACCCGTGCTTCGGTGGCGACACGGACGGCGAACGAGGACCTTATTGACCAAACCTGTCAGGTAGATCGCGGGCGGAATGTTATGCAGAGAGTTCGGACGGCGTGCTGCCTGATTTTCTACGCCACGCTGCTTGCGGGTTGTACTCGAAGCAGCGGGGACTCCGAGGGTGTCGCCCTGAGGGAGACCCCCACTCAGTGCGGCTTCGAGCGCTGGGATGTGAAGACGTTAACCGATCCTGCGGCGGAGCTTGTGAATCTCACTTCCTCCCCTGCTACAGTGGAGCAACTTACGGCTCTCTCAGTTCCAGCCGAGTTCAGCCGTGATGCGGAGCGGTTGCCTTCGGAATTCCGGACCTACACTGTCAAAGCGACTCTCGCGGAGTTCAAAGAGGAAACCGACAGCGATATTCACCTTGTGCTCGTGGGCAGGTCCGGGGAGTCGATGATCGCGGAAATACCGGATCCAACATGCGCACAGGGATCACGCGTGGAGGCACAGATCGCTCGCGCGAGAGCGCGATTCGTTGAGATCTTCGGCCAGCCGAGCCGAACATCCTGGAGTGAGGCGAACGCCAATGTAACAGTAACGGGCGTGCTATTCTTCGACGTGCACCATGGGCAGAGAGGTGTTGCGCGGAATGCAATCGAGTTGCACCCCGTCTTTGACATCGGTCCATGAGATTGGCAGCGACAGTCAGATCCCTTGATATGCACAAAAGTAACCTTCTGGTCGGTCAGCGGACGAAGATCCCTCGCGGAGAACTGAACGCGTGTTTTCCATTTCCCAGACTCCCCAACGTTGTCCAACCCGCCCCGGTCATGTCATTCACCCGCACGATGCGGTTATTCCCGAAGCCTGCAACGTAAAATCCGCCCGGTTGTATCGAGAGCGATGCTACTGAGAAGGGTAAACTGCCCATTTCCGTCGCCTGGGTAGCACGAAACGGACTCCGTGCCCGAGCCTTCAGCACGCCCACGCACCTGTTAACATGGAGGGCAATCACCCGACACTAATCGGAGATGGGTGCGGAGTCAGCGGATGCCGACTCCGTGATCCTGTCTTCAAAAGCTGATGGTACCTTCCAGGGGGAACGTGGCGGTCCCCAGAGTGGGAGGCGTTGGAATTTCAGCGCTCCCCGTGGCGAAGCCACTGCCGGACGCACCCTGGAACCGTCCAGTCCCGCCGGCAATTTGATAAAGACGGCTGATTGCCGCGCTGAACACCACAGGTGGAAACGCCATTTAGCAGATAGAGGGACTGAGGCCACGATGGCGGGATGCTTCTCACCTAATTTTACACTGTCCCCGCTAAGGCCGCCGGGTCGAAAAGACGAGAGCGCGCAGATCGCAGCGGAGTGGGTGGTCACCGAGTTGGGCCGCGAGATTTGTGATCACTGCAGCCTTGATGTCCGTCAGAGCCTCCGGCCGCCGGTCCATAATGGCAGAGTAGACGGGATTGCCTTCGATCAAGCCCCTGGCCGCCTCCGCCGCCGACGGACTCATGCCAATCTTTGCGACCGAATGCGACTCGATGTCCTCGAACCCGGCGGCCTCCAACCAAGCACAGACCTTTGTCTTATCGTGAAGGCTGAATGGCACCGTGTAGAACTGCGGCGGGTCAGATGGAAAGAACGAGGCAATCGTCTCGTGGGTGATCCGCGCGACGGGGTTGTGCTCGAGGGCCTCCCATACGTTCAAGAGGTAACGCCCACCAGGCTTAAGAACTCTGTATGCTTCCCGGATGCCGGCAGCCTTGTCCGGGAAGAACATGAGCCCAAACTGACAGACCACGGCGTCGAAGGAGGCGTCTTTGAAGGGTAGCTTCGTCGCATCGGCTTGCCGCCATTCGAGATGCGACGCCCCCGGGAGCTTTCGTTGCCCGTGGGCAATCATAGGTTCGTTCAGGTCCGTGGCGACTACAGTGCCCCGACCCGCGAGGCGGCGAACGAGCCGCTCGGTCAGGATTCCGGTGCCACAGGCGGTCTCCAGCACTCGCATCCCCGAGGTTACTGGGAGACGCGCGACGAGATCGTCGGCATAGTGCTGGAAGAAGATCGGCCCTAAGTAGCGGTCGTAATTCTCTGGGATCGTTCCGACGAATGCCGCGTCTCGATCAGCCACGCGATCTTCACCCCTTCTCTTCTAAAGTGGAACCTCCCACGATTCTATGGCTTCTGTGCACCTCTGGTCGGCCCCCCTAATCACAAGTAAACGTGGTTGGACGTCGAGGGCGGAGCGGAGCTCCTCCGAGTGACTGGTCCACACGACCGAGCGAGGTTTGGGCCCCACCTGATGCAGAGGGCCGTCACGGGCCTAATTATTGGACATAACGTAACCCGTTCGGTCCGGCAAACTGAAGGCGAACAAAAAGACGTGGCAGAGGCAACTTTACAAACCCCGCGTCAGTCTTGGTGGAGACGATGGGATTCGAACCCACGACCTCCGCAATGCGAGTGCGGCGCTCTCCCAACTGAGCTACGTCCCCACCGACACCAGTAGTATAGGTGACCGGCGCACGACGAAACAACCCTGCGAAATACGGTGGTCATGATATCCCGCGGGCCGCGAAGGCGGATCCGGCGTTCATGGCTGGATGACAAGAGGTGGGAGGGGTACTCATGATGTAGGCCAGTGGTACAATGGAACGCGGTTCTTTAGCTGCGGTGCACAGGGCACACTAGCAAATATGGATTCGCGACGCTACAAGAAAACTGTTACCGACACCGGGGCGCGGGCGAAGCAGATCTCCCTTGAGGTTTACCGCAAGGCCCTCAAGTCGGTCCGCGAGCAAGAGTGGCGGTGGAAACCCCCCTCTGATCGCGAAGGCTGGATTCGCGTCGCCCTGGTCGCGTTTGCCGTCTTTGCGGTTTTGGTAGTAACGGCGTCGGGGGTTGTGGCGGGCATGGCGCTGGCGTTCAACCGGAAACTGCCAGATGTCTCCGCCCTCTACGCCCCGCCGGAAGAGTCCAGTGCGACAGGCCGTGATTGCCATCGAGGACGACCGCTTCTACCACCACCACGGCGTGGATCTCCGCGGATCGGTGCGCGCCATCGTCCGCAACATATTGGCGGTGGGTGCCGTCGAGGGGGGTAGCACGATTACCCAGCAGCTCGCGCGGAACATGTTCCTGACGTCACGGCGCCTGATCAGCCGGAAGCTCGCGGAGATCATGCTCGCGCTGGAGATCGAACGGCGGCTGACCAAAGACGAAATTCTCGAACGCTATCTCAACCAGGTGTACTTCGGGAACGGGGCCTACGGTGTCCAGATGGCGGCCCGCGTCTACTTCGGGAAATCGGCCCAGGACCTGACCCTGCCCGAGGCGGCGATGCTGGCCGGCATTATTCGCTCTCCTTCGGTGAACACGCCCTTCCAGAGTCTTGAGGCCGCCGAGGAGCGCCAGCACGTCGTGCTGCGGCGGATGGCCGAACTCGGCTACATCACGCCG
>MNEU01000094.1:15880-33506 GCA_001917855.1 Armatimonadetes bacterium 13_1_40CM_64_14
CAAGGGGCGATCGTGACCCTCGACCCCCGCACGGGGTACATCAGGGCCATGGTCGGCGGCTACGATTTTGCCCAAAGTCAGTTCAACCGAGCTTGGCAAGCGCACCGTCAGCCGGGGTCGTCGTTCAAAGTCTTCATCTACACCGCGGCTGTCGCGAAGGGGATGACCCCGACCCGAATGATCGTCGATGAACCGATCACGTTCGAGATCGCGGGCACCGTCAAGCCTGAGGACAGCATCTGGACGCCCAAGAACTACGACGACAGCTACCGCGGCCCGATGAGGATGCGGCAGGCCCTTGAGCTGTCGATCAACATTCCGGCGATCAAGACGATCAACGAGTTCGGCCCGCAGGCGGTTGTCGAATACGCTAGACGGATGGGAATCACGAGCCGGCTGCAGCCTAACCTTTCCCTGGCGCTAGGGACCAATGACGTGACGCCGCTGGAAATGGCCTCGGCGTTCGGCACGCTGGGCACGTTGGGCGTGCACGCCGAGCCCATGGGCATAGTGCGCGTCACCGATCGGGAAGGGCGCGTGCTCGAAGAACACACGCCTCGACGCTCGCTCGCCCTGACCGCCGATGTCGCGTACATGATGACCGACCTGCTCAAAGGAGTCATTTTGCGCGGGACCGGAGCCGCCGCCAACATCGGACGTCCGGTGGCGGGCAAGACCGGGACCACAGACGACTACCGCAATGCGTGGTTCATTGGCTTCACACCCTACTTGGCTACCGCCGTCTGGGTGGGCAATGATGACAACTCACCGATGAAACGCGTGGTCGGCGGCACCGTGCCGGCCCGCATCTGGTCGGCGTACATGAAAGTCGCAGTGAAGGGCACGCCCCCCGATGACTGGCCGCGCCCGGATGGCGTGGTGTCTGCTACCGTGTGCGGCACATCCGAATTGCTGGCGACCAGCACGTGCCCCAACCCGATCCCCGAAGTGTTTATCAAGGGGACCGAACCCACGGAGTTCGACCTGAGTTCGCCGCCTGCTTCTTCGCCACCGGCTACCCCGGGGACGGCGGTCGCAGCCAACGTCCCTCTGCGGGTTACGGCACCGTCGCAAGGGGAGTCCGTGACCGCGCCATTCACCGTCGAGGGGACGACCGACCCCTCGGCCACAGTGAACCTCTCGGTTGTGGCGACAGGAGGCTTCGTCAAGATCAATGTGGCGGAGCTTCGCGTTCCCGTAACTCCCGACGGCCAGTTCTCGTATGTTGTCCAGCCGACGCTGCATGTGAGCGGCACACAGTACTTGATCACCGTTACTGCCACGACGATAGTCGGCGGGCGATCGACTCAGACTCTCATCATCAACGAACGCTGAAGGGCCCCGGGCAGGCCACCGGTCCTGTGTGGTCCGTGAGGTTGCTGGTTCGGGTATGCTGCCCGTAGTACAATTCTCTCCAGGAACGGTGTATAGACGAGGGGTGCGCAGGTATGTCAGGCCATTCCAAGTGGCATAACATCCGGCTCAAAAAGGGAAAGGTTGACCTCGTGCGCGGCAAGTTGTTCAGCAAATTGGCGCGCGAGATCGCGGTGGCTGCCAAGGAGGGCGGGGCCAACCCGGATGGAAACCCACGCCTGCGGACGGCGATCGAGCGCGCGCGGGAGGCGGGTGTGCCTAACGACAACATCACGCGGGCCCTCCAGCGGGGTGCCGGGGAGCTCGCGGGCGCGACCTACGAGACCATCCTGTATGAGGGCTACGCCCACGGCGGCGTAGCGGTGCTCGTTGAGGTACTCACCGACAACCGCAACCGCACGGCGAGTGACATTCGCAGCCTATTCGCCCGCTACCGAGGGGCGTTGAGCGCGGCCGGATCTGTCTCCTGGATGTTCGACCGCGTCGGGCTCATTACCCTGGATCGATCCAAGACCAAGGAAGATGATGTCTTAAGCGCGGCTCTGGATGCCGGAGCCGAGGATGTTCGCACAGTCGGAGAGGTCATAGAGGTCGTCACACCTCCTGAGCAGTTCTTCAAGGTGAAGCAGGCCCTGGAGGGCTCCAAGTTGCCGATCCTGTCCGCCGACATCACGCTCGTGCCAAAGACTACGGTGCGCGTCGAGGGGAAGGATGCGCAACACGTCCTCCAGTTGATGGACGCGCTGGAAGATCACGATGACGTCCAACATGTGTACGCGAACTTCGATATCCCCGACGAAATTCTGCAGCAGGTTGGATGACATCTCCGATCCCGAGATATCCTCTGTAGGCGAAGCAAATCGATTGGCTTCATCGGTCTTGCGCTTGGGGTCCCTTTGACCGTTTCACGACTTAAGAGTCTGAGTCGCGCGGCGAGAAGTCCAAGGAACGTTCTGGGGAACCAGCGAACAACACTCCGGCTGCTAACGCCCCTGACACGGCGCGCTCTTCGTGCTATACTACGAACATAGGTTCGATATGCTCATCCTCGGAGTGGATCCAGGGCTACGGGCGACCGGCTACGCTCTCCTGCAAGGCTCACCTGGGGGGGTGAACCTGGTCGACCACGGTCTGATCTCTACCGAGGAGGCCGCTACGCTGCCTGACCGCCTGCGCAAGATTCATGGCGATCTCCGAACGGTCCTCGCCCACCGCCGTCCCGCTCTGGTTGCCGTAGAAGATCTTTTCTCCGCCCCGCAATTTCCCCGGACCGCGATCCTCATGGGCCATGTGCGGGGAGTGGTTTGTCTGGCCGCCGCGGAGATGGAAATCGACGTGAGTGCGCTGCCCCCGGCGGCTGTCAAACAAGCCATCACCGGGTCGGGCGCTGCCAGCAAGTTGCAGATCCAGGCCGCGGTGAGTCGGCTGCTGCACCCTAAGGACGTGCTGGACTCCCATGTTTCAGATGCGATTGCTATCTCTCTCACAGCCCTCTCGCGTCGGGGATTCCCGTTGCAACGGGCCAATGAAGAGGTCGCGCCATGATCGCGTACCTGCGCGGTCCGATTCTCCGCCGCAATGAGGAGGTCGTGGTGGTCGAAGCGGGCGGGGTGGGCTACGAGGTGCATCTGCCCGCTGTAGTGGCCCGGGCCCTTCCGCCGTCCCACGACGGGTCCCCGCAGACGGTGGAACTCTATATCTCCTACCACGTCTCTCAGAATCAACCGCGGCCGTTACTGGTAGGCTTTCTACATGAGATCGAGCAGGAATTCTTCGAGCGGTTCATTACGGTAGATGGGATGGGGCCGACCAAAGCGATGAAAGCCATCGTCCACCCCATCCACGCCATCGCCGACGCGGTGGAGCGTAAGGATAGCCAATTCCTGCGCCGGTTGCCGGGGATTGGCGAGCGGACGGCTGAGAAGATCATCGCTTCCCTTCATGGCAAGATGGGCAAATACGCGTTACTCAAGGACGAAGAAGTCCGGGTCGCCCCAGCCCCTGAAGACTTCCAAGCAGAAGTCTTGGAGGTGTTGACCGTACAACTAGGGCACCGGTCGTCTGAAGCTCACCGGATGGTCGACGAAGCGATGCGCCGGCAGCCCGGGATTTCCTCTGCGGAGGAGCTGTTCCAGGAAGTGTATCGAGTCGAAAAGGACGGGGGGCGCGACGCAGACACCACCCCTTCCGGGCGGGTCCGCGGAAGCACGGATCTGCGCGTGTAGCCGCTATGACGAGGCGAGGTTGATCGCATGTCCACCTCCAGACCCGCGTTGCCCAATGTGGAAGCCGACGAGCAGTTCATTCGAAGCCTGCGTCCCAGGACGCTGGACGAATGTATCGGGCAGGCGAAGGTTCTCGAGGGTCTGCGCATCAGTGTGCAGGCGGCGCAAGAGCGCGGCGAGCCCCTGGATCATGTCCTGCTGCACGGCCCCCCGGGGCTGGGGAAGACGACATTCGCGAATGTGATCGCCCACGAGATGAAGGCGAATATCGTTACGACGTCGGGGCCGGCGCTGGAGCGAGGGGGCGATCTCATGGGCGTGCTGACCAACCTCCAAGCGAAGGACGTCCTCTTTATTGACGAGATCCATCGGCTCTCCCGCGCCGTGGAAGAGTTTCTCTACCCGGCGATGGAAGACTTTTGCGTGAATTTTGTCATCGAGAAAGGAGCGCACGCGCGGACGCTGCGCTATCAACTCCGCCCTTTTACGCTGGTGGGAGCGACTACACGCGCCGGGTTGTTATCTTCTCCCCTGCGCGAGCGGTTCGGCATTTTCCACCACTTGGACTTCTTCTCTGTTGAGGACTTGGTGCTCGTGGTGAAGCGGTCGGCGAAGATCTTGGGGATCGAGATTTCAGAGGACGGGGCGGCCAGCATCGCCCGCCGCTCGCGCGGGACCCCCCGCATCGCGAACCGGTTGCTCCGACGTGTCCGGGACTACGCGCAGGTGCGAGCAGGCGGGACGATTACCGCAGACGTCGCCGTCGAGGCGCTGGCCTTCGAGGGCGTAGACGATCGCGGCCTAGACGGGCTGGATCGGGATCTCCTCCGCACCATTGCGACTGTGTATAGTGGTGGCCCCGTGGGCATCGAGGCGCTGGCAGCGACGTTGAACGAAGAAGCACAGACGCTGGAGGAAGTGGTCGAGCCCTTCCTGCTCAAGATCGCGTTTCTCACGCGGACGCCGGCCGGACGCCGTATCACCCCAGCCGCAGTAGATCACCTCGGACTGACGTTGCCCGAGCGAGCCAATGCGCGCGGTCAGGGTGACCTGTTCTAAAGACGTGCCACCCAATGGGAGGCGACCCCGATGAGTGACCTCGCGTCGGTCGGTCGCTTGCTGATCGTGTTTGGGGTCGTCCTGCTTGTTGTCGGCGGGTTGCTCGCAGTGGTGGGCAAGGTGCCACGGCTGCCGGGGGACATTCTGATCCGCCGGGATACGGTCGTCGTCTACATTCCGCTGGCCACAAGCCTTCTCCTCAGTGTGATTCTCACCTTGGTATTTTCCTTCCTGATCCGCCGCTAGCATTCGTTGATGCGCGCACACGGCAGGGCAGCCACGACGTGTCCATGCGTCCCGAGAGGTATCGGGACTGCCCTCGGCCTGGTGGCCGCGCTACTGATGCTGTGGCCTCCGACGCCGGCGTCGTCCGAGTCACACATCATTCGGGTGGGCCTGCGCCGGGAGGTCGAGCGCGTTGTCGTCATGAGTGATCGGCCTATTACCCTTAGCGTGGGGACCGCTGTACCCGTACGCGTCGACCCCGGGGCGTACGAGTTTACACCGACGCCGACGGGAGTGGCCGCCGCAGGGGTGGGGAGTTTTGATACGGCCGTCCGGCTGGCGCCGGCGGACGGGGCCCGTCTGTACTTGGACATCCATCCGTACCGGGGTGTGGTCGAACTGCGCCGTACTGCGGCCGGGCGCCTGACTGTGATCAACGAGCTGGATTTGGAAGAGTATCTCTACGGCGTGCTGAAGAATGAGGTCGACCCGCAGTGGCCTGCCGAGGCCCTCAAGGCGCAGGCAGTAGCCTCGCGCACATGGGGCCTGTATAGCCTCAACCGCTTCGCCCCGGAAGGTTACGACGTCCGAGCCACGACCGAGTCCCAGGTCTACAATGGCGTGACGGCAGAAGACCCGCGGACGAGTGCTGCGGTGGATGAGACGCGCGGGGAGATCATGACCTACCAGGGACGCCCGATCTTTGCTGCGTATCACTCCGACTCTGGCGGCTACACGGAGAGCAGCGAGCTCGTGTGGGGCGGCACTACGTACCCGTACTTGAAAGGGGTGGTCGACCCGTACAGCGGTGGCGCGCCTCACCACGAGTGGATTGTGCGGATGGACCTGGCGACCTTCGAAAACCGGGTGCGCCGGTCCGGACGCATGATCACACGCGTGACCGGGATCGAGGTCGCCGAGGCGACACCCTCGGGACGCGCGGCGCTGCTCCGGGTCTCCGGCGCGTACGGCGTCTTGCTCCTCAAGGGGGCAGAGTTGCGCGCGGTCTTGGGGGCAGACCTGCGCAGCACGCTGTTCACCGTTCGTGTGGTTCCTGATGACCCGCCACTGGTCGAATTCCAAGGACGCGGGTCCGGACACGGCGTCGGGCTCAGCCAGTGGGGCGCCCGCGGCATGGCGGAGGCGGGACGACGGTATCAGGAAATTCTGAGTTACTACTACAGCGGAATTGTTTTCGAAACCAAATAGCGCCTCGTACTGCGTCTGCACCCCTTATCCCGGTCCTCGCTGACGCGTGGGTTTCGTATGAAGCTTTCTGATTTCGACTACACTCTACCTCCAGACCGCATCGCTCAGCATCCGGCGTCTCCGCGCGATGCCGCAAAACTCCTCGTCGTTGATCGGGGGACCGGTCGTTTCTCGCATCGAATCTTTCGCGACCTGCCAGGGTACTTGAAGTCTGAGGATGTCCTCGTCATCAACAATACGCGGGTGATTCCGGCTCGGCTCCGCGCCTGGAAGCCAACCGGTGGAACGGTCGAAGTGGTTCTGCTGCGTCCCGCACAATCCGCCCCAGGACCGCACCTATCCGTGCCTGCAGACGACGTCTGGGAGGTGCTGCTCCGCCCGGGGCGCCGTGCACAGGTTGGAACGAGCCTGCACTTCTCCGACCACCTCACAGGCGAGGTGGTGTCCGTTGTTCCGGGGGGAGCGCGCATGGTGCGCTTCACAGGGAGCCGGGGCGTTCTCGATGTCGCCCGCGACATCGGAGAAATGCCCGTCCCCCCGTACGTGCATGAACCTCTCCAGCGCCCGGACGACTACCAAACCGTTTACGCGGCCGTAGATGGTGCGGTCGCCGCGCCGACCGCCGGGCTGCATTTCACCCCTGCGCTGTTGGATCACATCGTGCAGATGGGTGTGCGTGTGGTCACGCTGACACTCCACATCGGCTGGGGGACGTTTCGGCCGGTGACCTCCAATGATCCCACGCTCCACCGGATGGATGCAGAGTGGTTTGAGGTTTCGAATACCGCTGCCGCGACGCTCAGGGCAGTGCGGGGTCATGGCCGCGTGGTCGTTGTGGGAACCTCGGCTGTGCGGACGTTGGAAACGGTGGCCTCCGTCGACGGTGGGGTCCAAGCCGGACGCGGGTGGAGCGAGTTGTTCATCTACCCGGGATATCGTTTTGCCGTCACCGATGCGCTGGTCACGAACTTCCACTTGCCCAAAACGACGTTGCTGATGCTGGTGTGTGCATTCGCTGGACATGACCTGATTCTGCGGGCGTACCAGGAGGCTATCGCCCACGGCTACCGCTTTTACAGTTTCGGGGATGCGATGCTCATCCTCTGAGGGATAGGTTCTCGATCGGGGTCGCCCGCTAGCGTTCGACTTTCGACCATCCTCCGAGTTGGGGGTTCCACTGCTTGAGGGGGATTCGTCCGTATTGATCTTCCTCCAGCTCGTAGCCGGCCTGGGCGAGGCGGCGTTTGGCTTCCTCATAGTAGCGGTAGTCCAGTTGCCATACCCCACGACGCAAGGGATTCTGATAGGCTCCTAGTCCGCCAAGCAGTTTCTTGACGTTCTCATCTTCGAGCTTATCGACCGTGAGTTCCACCCCTTGAGTGACGGTGGCAAAGGCTTTCACTTTGGGGTTTTGCGCCTTGGTGAACGGGCGACCAGCGGCATTGAGCGACGATACCGGCGTCTCTAGACTCGTAGCCGCAGTGGGCGGTGCCGGCTGCCCGCTAGGAGGTGCCGATGTCCGCTGCGCCCGTATGGCATCGGCTTTCGCCTTGATGGCCGCCAGGATCTCTTCGCGGCTCTTCCCTTTTCCTTCGTCCATTCCAGACCTCCAGGCGGGTGCGTTCGGGCTATGACAGCCCCCGCGCACCGTTGGCGTGTTCTGCGCAAAGTCTACACCTCCTGTGCCAGTACAGTGCACTCAACTCTGGGCGGACCGCTCAGAGTCGCCTTCGGGCGCGGATCACTCCGGGTGCTATACTCAGCGCGATTATGGATGGATTTCAGTTTACTCTCCTCCGAGACCATAATTCTGGACCCCGACTGGGTCGGTTACAAACCCCCCGGGGAGCCGTGGACACGCCTGCGTTCATGCCCGTGGGCACCCAGGCGACGGTCAAGGGCCTCACCCCCCTGGAGGTTCGAGAGACCGGTGCCCAGATGATCCTGGCGAACACATTTCACCTCTATCTACGCCCGGGCCCTGACGTCATCGCCCGCGCCGGAGGCCTGCATCGCTTCATGCGATGGGAGGGACCCATTCTCACCGACAGTGGCGGATTCCAGGTCTTCAGCTTGGCGCGGCTCCGGCACTTGACCGACGAAGGGGTGACGTTTCGGTCCCCGTTGGACGGGAGTGAGCACTTGTTCACCCCCGAGCGCGTGTTGGACATCCAGCAGCAGCTGCGGAGTGACGTGGTCATGCCGCTGGACGCGTGCTTGGGATACCCGCTGCCCGATGACCAGGCTACCGAAGCCCTTCGGTGGACCCTGTTGTGGGCCAAACGGTCCAAAGCGCACGGTGTCGGTGACGGGCAGATGCTCTTTGGGATCGTCCAAGGAGGTTTCAGCCCGGCGCTACGCCGCGAGGCCGCAGAGCGCACGGTGGAGGTCGGATTTGCGGGCTATGCCGTCGGCGGCCTCAAGGTGGGGGAGCCCCGCGAGCTTACCGGCGAGCTCGTGCACGAAGTGGTGGCACAGCTGCCCCCCGACCGCCCCCGCTACCTCATGGGTGTCGGCGCCCCGCCCGACATGCTCGATGGTGTGGCTCGAGGTGTGGACCTGTTCGACTGCGTCCTGCCCACGCGCGTGGCGCGGACTGGCACCATTTTCACGCGGCAGGGCCGCGTCAACGTTCGCAATGCGGCCTATCGCGATGACGCAGGACCTCCCGATGCGCAGTGTCGGTGCGTGGTCTGCGTCCAATACACGCGCGGGTATCTCCGCCACCTCTTTAACACGGACGAAATGCTCGGGCCCCGCTTGGCGACGTACCACAACCTGGCGTTTCTGGCTCAGCTGCTGGCAGAGGCGCGGGAGGCGATTGCCGCCGATCGGTTTGAACCGTGGCGACGCGACACAATGAGCACATATACGACGTCGTGGTAAGAACATGCTTGCGGTGGAGTCGGAAAGAGTCTCTAGCGTGTCGAAGGCTCCCGCGGTAGCATAGGGTGTGTTGTGTAGCCACGGTAGTGAGGGGGGTGTGGGGTGCCATTATCGCCAGTAGTGTTGCAAGTTGGTAACCAGAGCTATGGTGTCATCATTCTCTATGTCGCACTCTTCGTGGCGTTCTATCTATTCGCGTTGCGCCCGCAACGAACTCAACAGCGCCAGCGGCGCGAGATGCTGGGCAAGCTGAAGAAAGGCGACCGGATTGTTACGATGGGTGGGCTGCATGCCACGCTGCTCGATATCGACGGCGATATCCTGACCGTGGAACTCGCCCCCAACATTCGAGTGAAGGCCGACCGCAGTGCGGTCAGCTATCTGCGCAACCGCAAGCGCGAAGAGTCGACGTCTGTTGCTCCGACCCCTCGGCCGGCGTGACGACGTCCCTCCCTCCGGCGGCGGGGGGTCCTAGGCGCGGAAACAACTAAACGACAGGAGTGAACGAAGGCCATGGCAGAAGTCTCGACGGGTCTACCAGGCGCGAAGCTGGTGACGCTTGACGAGGTCAAGCGGGATCCGGAAGTCAGCGCCTATATCGATAAGGCGAACGAGTACACGGGGGCGATTGGGTATACCGAACATGGTTCGCGGCATGCGAACCTCACCGCAAACATTGCGTACAACACGCTGAACCGGTTGGGGAATCCTGAGCGGGAGGCCCAGATCGCGTCCATCGCCGCCTACTTGCATGACATTGGGAACCTGGTCAGCCGGCTGAACCACGAACACACCGGCGCCGTGCTGGCCAATACCATTCTGGAACGGCTGGGCATGGAGCCGATCGAACGGGCCATCGTCATGGGAGCGATCGGGAACCACGAGGAGAGGGGTGGGGAACCGGTTAGTGCGGTAGGTGCGGCCGTGATCTTGGCGGACAAGTCCGATGTGCACCGCTCGCGTGTGCGCAATCCGGACCCCACGACATTCGACATCCACGACCGGGTCAACTACGCGGTAGAACACTCCTTTCTGCGGGTCGACGAGAAGAGCCGCACGATCACCCTTGAGCTGAACATCGACACGAAGCTGTCCCAAGTCATGGAGTACTTCGAGATCTTCCTAACACGCATGGTCATGTGCCGGCGTGCGGCCAAGCTCCTCAGTTGCGAGTTCAAACTGCAGATTAACGGGGCCAAACTGCTCTAGAGGTCGGGTCGCGAAGCTCGTAAGGGCCGAACGGTCCGCCGGTCCGCACGGCAAAGCCCACGGCGGTGCCGCAGTGGCATCCGTGGCAGGTTCCTCGCACCCTCCGCACGAAAGGATCCCTAGTCGTAGGATCTCAAACGATTCCATAGGTTTACACAGAATTGGGCACACCCATCTTCTCTATTGGCCGCGAGGCACCGATGCTGACCGTCTTCTTCGCACCGCATCCTCGGCGCTACGAAGACCTTTCTTCCGTCGACACCCACCGGTTTGTGTGTTTCTTCCACGCCCCGCTTGACCACGGGGTGTTGCTGGCCCCGTCGCAGTTCGAAACCTGCTTCGTCAACGCGGCGCGTGGCGTAGAGGACATCGAGCGCACGGTGGATGTCGTGCGCCGGGCGTTTGCCCAGGCCCGATGACGGAAACCCCCTTCGTGCTGGGGACGCGTGGGAGTGCCTTGGCGTTGCGCCAAACGGAACTCCTGATGGAACTGTGCCGGGCTGCGCACCCAGAGATTACATTTCGTGTGCGTACGATTCGGACGGCGGCCGACCGCCATCCCGGCCGCGCCCTCGATCAGCTGCCCGGGGTGGGATTTTTCGTGAAAGAGCTGGAGACGGCGCTGCTTGCAGGAGAGATCGATGCGGCGGTCCACAGCATGAAAGATCTCCCGTCACAGGAGACTCGGGGGCTGAGCATTGCAGCCGTCGCGGAGCGGGAAGATCCCCGTGACGTGCTGGTCAGCCGGAGGGGGTTCACCCTAGCCGCGCTTCCCTCGGGTGCGCGGATTGGAACGAGCAGTCCGCGCCGTGCGGCCGCGCTCCGCGCACACCGGCAGGATCTCATGGTCGTCCCGATCCGAGGCAATGTGGAAACACGGATCCGGAAGATGGACAAGGGCGAGTTCGACGCGATCTGTCTGGCCGGCGCTGGCTTGCTTCGGCTGGGGCTGCAATCCCGGATCAGCGAATGGCTGCCGGTCGAAATTATGCTGCCGGCGCCAGGGCAGGGGGCGTTGGGCATGCAGGTGCGCACGGATCACGTCCTGGCATGGCGGGTGGCGGCGGAGGCCGAGCATCTGCCGACCCGTCAGGCCGTAACGGCTGAGCGGGCCGTGCTGACTCGGTTGGCCGCCGGGTGCCGGCTACCGGTCGCGGCGTTCGCGACGGTGGCGGGTGAACGGCTTGCCCTGCGCGCGTCGGTAGCGGCCTCGGACGGCACGCGGGTCGTCGGCGGAACCCGGGAGGGATTAACCTCTGAGGCTGCGCAGGTGGGGATGTCCTTGGCTGAGGAACTCTTGGCGCGCGGGGCGGATCTGGTCGATACCGTCCCGCAGGTCCACTGATGCGGCGCCCCCGTGTGTTGATCATCCGGCCCGCCGGGCAGGCAGATATTCTCGCCGCACGCTTAGAGAACATCGGGATAGAACCGGTCGTGGTCCCGGCCGTTGCCGTGCTCCCGCCGGTATCGTGGGACGGCGTGGACGAGGCGCTGGCGCGGCTAGGTCAATACGCGTGGGTCCTGTTCACCAGTGCCAACGGCGTCCGCATGTTCTTTGATCGAGGACGAACGAGGGGTGGGGTAGTGGGACCGCCCACACTGCGATGGGCGGCGATTGGGCCTGGGACGGCGGCGGCTTTGGAAGAAGTTGGCATCGGGCGGCCGTGGCTGCCGTCCCGCTACCTCGGTGAGAGCGTAGGAGATGAATTACCCGCGAATCAGGGCCAGGACGTGCTCCGCGTGCGAGGGGAAACAGCATCCCCGGTGGCCACGACACGGCTGCGGGCGCGGGGCGTCTCGGTCGACGAAGTGGTGGCCTACAGCATCGTTGAAGCTCCGCGGGGCTCCGAGCCGCTGTTGCGGCGGGCTTGGACGCGCGGGATCGATGCCATCGTGTTCACCAGCGCGTCGACGGTGCGGGGGTTCGCGCACCTTGCAGAGAGAGCGGGGATTGCCGACGATGTCACGAGCGTGACGACCTTTGCGATTGGTCCGGTGACGGCCGAGGCGATGACCGCGCTGGGATGGGAAGTTCACGGGGTCGCGCTGCAGCACAGCGTTGACGGCCTCGTGTCGTTGATCGAAGAGAGGAGAGCCACCATTGCAGCAGATCACGCGACGTCCTGAGGTTCCCGTCCGGCTGCGCCGGCTGCGCCGGACAGCCCCTGTGCGGGCACTCGTTCGTGAGACCCGATTGGACCCGCAGCAGCTAATCTACCCGCTCTTTGTCCGAGGCGGAAAGCGCGTGCGCGAGCCCATCCTCTCGATGCCCGGGCAGTTCCGATTGTCCGTGGACGAGCTCGTTGCCGAGGTCGGCACCGCGCGTCATCTTGGAATCGAGGCGGTGCTGTTGTTCGGCTTACCTGATGTCAAAGATCCTTTGGGAAAGGGAGCCTACGCAGAGGAGGGGATTGTGCAGGAGGCTGTGCGGGCTCTGCGCGCCGCGTACTCCGATCTTGTGATCATAACTGATGTGTGTCTGTGCGAGTATACGAGTCACGGGCACTGCGGTGTGGTCGTCGACGGCGAGGTGGATAACGACGCTACCCTTGACCTGCTGGCTCGGACCGCAGTCTCCCAGGCAGCGGCCGGCGCTGATGTGGTAGGGCCCAGCGCGATGATGGATGGCCAGGTAGCCGCACTCCGCCGCGGACTGGATGAGGCGAGGTTGGGCCATGTGGCTATCATGTCGTACTCCGCGAAGTACGCGTCGGCGTTCTACGGACCGTTTCGGGAAGCGGCAGACTCGGCGCCGCAGTTCGGCGACCGGCGCGGCTACCAGATGGATCCCGCAAACGTGCGGGAGGCGGAGCGAGAGCTCGCCCTAGATCTCGCCGAAGGGGCCGACGTCGTCATGGTGAAACCCGCCCTGGCCTACTTGGACGTCATCGCCCGCGTGCGTCCGGTCGTTCCGGTTCCGCTGGCGGCCTACAACGTGAGCGGTGAGTACGCCCTGGTCAAAGCCGCCGCCCAGCAGGGGTGGGTGGATGAGTCCCGCGTGGTGCTGGAGATCCTCACCGCCATCGCGCGGGCCGGGGCCGACCTCATCATCACCTATCACGCCAAGGAGGTCGCCGGATGGCTGAGCTCGCGGTGACCGCACCCGAATTCGTGCACGTCCTGACGCTGCAGGTGGATCCCCCCTGGCGCCGCCTGCCCCCGGCGCAGCGAGAGGAAGACCTGGACGCATTTCGACGGGTGTTCCAGCGGGCAACCGAGGAAGTCCGCACGCTGACGTACTCGATGGTCGGCCTTCGCCCGGACGCTGATCTGCTGCTCGTACGGTTTGCCGCCTCCCTGGACGCGCTCGAGACGTCGGCTAGCCTCTTGTTGCGCGCAGGCGTGGGGCGGTCGATGCGCGTTGCCCACTCATGGATCGGGCTGATCCGCCAGTCCCAATACACCAAGCGGCCCACCGGACAAGAGCAAGGGCTACGGACCGGAGATCGGGCTGCGTATCTCGTGGTGTATCCGTTCACCAAGACTCACGAATGGTATCAGTTGAGCCGCGAGACGCGGCAGGGGATGATGAGTGAGCACATCCGCATCGGGCACGATTATCCTCAAGTGCGGCAGCTGCTCGCCCACTCGACGGGCCTGGATGACCAGGAGTTTATCGTGGCATACGAGACGGATGACCTCACAGTCTTTCAGGATCTAGTGGTGGCGCTGCGCGAGACGGAAGCCCGGCGATTCACGCTCCGCGACAGCCCGACGCTGACAGCGATCTCCCGGTCGCTTGAAGACGCGTTAGCTCTACTGGGATGAGCAGGAGCGAGCGTGACGGATCACGCGGCTATCGCGCCTCGCGACCCATTCTACGCGACTGAATCGTGAGCAGCCCCTCTGATCGCTTCCTCCGCGCCTGCCGCCACGAGCCGGTGGATGTGACCCCGATCTGGTTCATGCGGCAGGCCGGTCGCTCCCAGCCGGAGTATCGCGCGCTGCGGGAGCGGCACTCGCTGCTCGAGATCGTACGCCATCCGGAGTTGTGCGCCGAGGTGACACTGCGTCCGGTCCAGCAGCTAGAGGTGGATGCCGCGGTTTTGTTCGCCGATATCACGGTGCCGTTGTTAGCGATGGGGGTGGGGCTGGAACTGGTCGAGGATACAGGCCCGCGTGTCCTTGCACCGATCCGCGACTCATCGGGGGTGGCGGCGCTCCGCGCCTTTGCAATCGATGAGACGGTGGCTGCGCTTACCGAGGCGATCCGGCTCATCCGCCGTGCGGCGCCGGTGCCGTTGATTGGGTTTGCGGGGGCGCCGTTCACTCTGGCGGCCTACCTCGTGGAGGGCGGCCCGTCCCGAGATTTTCCTCTGACACGGGTGTTCATGCACCGTGAGCCTCAGCTGTGGGGGGACCTGATGAACCGGCTGACGGAGGGGATCGTCGCCTACGTGCAGGCCCAGATCCGCGCCGGCGTGCAGGCGGTGCAGTTGTTTGATAGTTGGGTCGGTTGCCTCAGTCCTCACGATTTTGTGGGCAACGTCGCCCCCTACTCCGCGCGGGTACTGGCCGCGGTGGCCGGAGCCGGTGTGCCGTCGATTCACTTCGGGACGAACACCGCCGGACTGCTAGAGCTCATGGCCGCCTCCGGCGGCGACGTGATTGGTGTTGATTGGCGGCTGGACCTCGCCGAGGCCTGGCGGCGGATCGGCTGGCACCGCGGCATTCAGGGGAACCTGGACCCAGTGGTGCCGCTTGCGGATGTATCGGTGATGCTGGAGCGCGCCCGCACTATCCTCGAGCAGGCTGCCGGTCGCCCCGGCCACGTCTTCAATTTGGGGCACGGGGTGCATCCGCAGACTCGACCGAACCATCTCCGACGCCTCGTGGCATTCGTGCACGAGTACCGCGTGCGAGAACCCGCACCCCGATGACGCCGGTCGGGCTCGTGTGCATGGCCTATGGCAGTCCGGCCACCTTGGAAGACGTCCTAGCCTATTACACGCACATCCGCGGAGGGAAGATACCATCACCAAGCCAAGTGGCCGAGTTATGCGAACGCTACCGGCGGATCGGCGGTCAGTCTCCGTTGGCGGAAATCACGCAGCGGCAGGCCACTGGTGTAGCCCGCGCGCTTCGGGAAGACCACTTGGACGTGCGCGCCTACGTAGGAATGAACGCCGCACTACTCGCAGATCAGCGTGGCATCGTACTTCGCCACAGCCGAGGAAGCAGCGTCCCGCCACCAGATCGGGTTGACGTGCGTCCAGTCCTGGCATGATCTGCCGGGATTCATTACGACCCTTGTCAACCGCGTACGCACGGCCCGAGCGGCCTTGCCGGATGCCGATCGACCACCCGTGATCTTTACAGCGCACAGCTTGCCCCAGCGCATCTTGAGCTGGCACGACCCGTATCCCGACCAACTCACTCGCACCTGCGAGCTCGTAGCCGCTCAGGCCGGGCTACGCGACTGGCGATTCGCGTATCAGAGCGCGAGCTACACCGGGGAGCCCTGGCTCGGGCCGGATCTCCTCGAGGCCCTCGACCAGATTCGGGAAGAGGGCCACACGAGTGTGGTCATCTGTCCGGTTGGTTTCGTCGCCGACCACCTGGAGGTGTTGTACGACATTGACATCGAGGCCACCGCGTATGCGGATGCCCTCGGCGTGCGTCTCGTGCGCGCCCCGACGGCGGGGTGTGGCGCTGATTTCCTGGGGGCGCTTGCAGACCTGCTCCGGCCACACGTTAGGGAGGCCGCGCAGGCATGAGCGGGTCCTGCGTGGTGATCGGAGGTGGCATCACGGGCTTGGCCGCTGCGCACGCCCTGAATGCAGCGGTATCTGCCAGCCTTCTTGATACTGCGACGCTCCTGGAGGCTGCCCCACAGTTGGGCGGCAAGATTGTCACCGAGAGGATGGGCGGGTTTGTGCTTGAAGCAGGTCCCGATTCATTTCTCACGATCAAGCCCGAAGCGCTCGAGCTCTGCCGCACCCTCGGATTGGCCGATCAAGTGGTGGGGACTTTGGCTCCTCGCCACGTGTTCGTGCTGAGCCGCGGGGTGCTCGAGCCGCTACCGGATGGACTTGCGGCGCTGGTGCCGACACGGCTCCTGCCGTTTCTCCGGAGCGGACTGTTCTCGGTGTGGGAGAAGGCTCGCATGGTGGGCGAGCTGGTGGTGTCTCCTCACCGTGACGGGGCGGAGGAGTCCTTGGGCGAGTTCGTGCGGCGCCGCCTCGGACCGGCCGCGGTGGACAGGCTCGCGGCCCCCTTGCTGGCGGGCATCTACGCCGGCGACGTCGACCGATTGAGTCTGCAGGCGACATTTCCCCAACTCGCGGAGATGGAATCACATCACGGATCCCTGATGATGGCCGCGGTCCGTCAGCAGCTCCGCCGGCGTCGGCGACACCCCCCAGGCGACCACGCTGCCGAGGACGACACCGACGGTCTGGGCATGTTTGCGACTTTGCGCGATGGCCTGGACCATCTTGTAAATCGCATCACGGACTCGTTGCCTCACGTGGGGGTGCGCACGGGGGCGCCCGCGCGGATCATCACTCGGGAAGAGAACCAGTATCGGGTACACCTTGCGACCGGGGCCTATGTCGATGCGGACGTTATCATCGCGACGACACCTGCTCACGCTGCGGCACGATTGCTGCGCGGTCTCACCCCTGCGGCGGCCTCGGCCCTCGAACAGATTCCTTATGTCTCTACTGCAGCCATCGCGCTGGGTTTTGCCCGCGCTGATGTGGCGCACCCGCTCGCCGGGCATGGCTACGTGGTGGCCCGCGGCGAAGGGCTGGCGCATACGGCGTGCACCTGGACGTCGTCCAAATGGCCTCTCCGAACGCCGGCCAATTGCGTGCTGTTGAGGTGCTACGTGGGACGCGCGGGGGATACGCGTGCGCTGGACGAAGACGATGACAGCCTCGTCGCGACGGTGCTGGCGGAGGTTCGACCGCTGCTGGGGATCACCGGCCCACCACTGCTCGCGCGTGTACATCGGTGGGAGGATGCGATGCCCCAATACGAAGTGGGTCACCTGGGCAGGGTGGAGGCGATCACGGACGCTCTGTCCCAAACCCCAGGAGTCCTGGTCGCGGGGGCAGGATACGGCGGCATCGGCTTGCCGGATTGCATTCGGCAGGGCACCGAGGTCGCGGGGGCAGCCCTAAGGTATCTCGGTGCCGCGGCAGGATGAGGCCAAGACGCATCCGCACGGGATGTGCTTTCTCGGCGCTATTAGCAAATTTCGTGGAGTGATTCCACGCCAGAAAGGGTCGGTGAAGGAACTGTGAGTTCGGTGCCCTGGCTCCCGGTCATCACCTCGCTTGTGATTGTGCTCTTTGTGGTTCTGATCTTCCGCCGATACCGCCGGCGCGCGAGCACACCACTGTTGATGTGGGGGATTGGGTTAGCAATGTTTGGGATCGCAAGCATGGCGGAGGCCTACTCAACGCTTGGGTGGCACCCCATCGCATTCCGCT
>MNEU01000095.1:0-11811 GCA_001917855.1 Armatimonadetes bacterium 13_1_40CM_64_14
GGTCGACAGCGCTCCGCCCTGTCCGGCGGTCCGCCAGGTCCGGATGCCGAGATAGAGGAGGAAGAGTCCGCCGACTAGCCGCAGCCACTGCTGTCCACCGACCAGCACGCTGGCGACGACGGTCAGTCCAAATCCCGCCGCTGCACCGTACATGGCGTCGGCCGTCGCTGCGCCGAGGCCGGAGACAAATCCTGCGGCGCGACCGTTTGCCAGCGTGCGCCGGATGCAGAGAATGCCGATGGGCCCGACTGGCGCGGCGATGGATAATCCGACGATCAGGCCCTTGAGGAAGAACGTCATCCTCGCCGTCCACCCCATGTTTCCGCGACGATTCCCGCTGCAATCCCGGCGAGGGCGGCGACAATGATGCCGAGCCGCATCGCCAGCCCATAGGACACGATGCCGACCACGCTGGCGACCAGAACGGTGATTGCCGTTGCGCGGTCCGTGACGGCAGGACGCGCTAGCGCTAGGAATGTGAGGGGCAACGCGAACTCCAAATGCCAGGATGTGGGGATGCGCGCGCCCAGATAGAGACCGGCCGCCGTGCTCGCCTGCCAGGTCGTCCACAGCGTGAGCCCGGCCCCCAAGAAAAACCAGTGGCGGTGATCCGGTTCGTCGCGGTGCGACGGCGGCGTCGCGCGCGTCGGTGACGTCTGGCTGTAGTGAGTGATCGCGACCGCGTAGGCCTCGTCTGTGAGCAAGTAAGCAAGCGCTGCCTTCCATGCCGGCCGCAAGGGGCGGAGGTAGGGCGCAAGTGAGCCGCTGTACAGCAAGTGGCGCAAGTTGACGACAAAGGTCGTTAACAGCAAGAGCCCGACGGGCGTCCCGGCACCGATTAATTGGGTCGCGACGAACTGCGCGGATCCCGCGAACACGATCGATGACATCGCAAGCGCCGGCGCGGGAGGGATGCCGGCTTGCAGAGCCAGGGCACCGTAGATCAAGCCGAAGGGGAGCACCCCCAAGAGGATGGGGAGTTCGGCCCGGATCCCAGCGGCAACTTCGCGGCGCGGGGTCATGCCCCTATGGTTCCGACGCCATCGCCTTACGCGCGACGCCTGGTGCTGCTGGCCGCAGGTTCACCACGGCGATGCCGGTGACCACGAGCACCGTCCCGGCCAGCAACCGCCAGTCTGCGGACTCGTGCAGGACTAGGATGCCTAAGAGAAGTCCTATGACCGGAAAGACATAGGCCACTAGCGACGCACGCGTGGGTCCCCACGCGTTAATCAGGTAGTAGTACAGAAGGTATGCCACGCACGATCCGAGGAGTCCCAGCCACGCTAACGCGATCCATGTGGTCGGAAGCGCTGGCAGCCGCAGGGGCCTCTCCCCCACGGCGGCGGTGAGCCACACTAAGGCGTCAGCAAGCAAGACGACCATGGTGGCCTGCAACAGCGGGGGGTGGCCCCGCAAATGCCGCCTGGAAAACGTGGCGGCCACGGCGTAGCTAATTGCGGACAGCAACACGGCCGCCTGACCGGCGAGGCTACGAGCGGCATGGGCCATGCCGAGATCGCGGCTCATCAGCACGACCACGCCGAGAAATCCTACGAGCAGACCGCCGAGGCGGGCCGAGGTGATCCGCTCATCGGACAACCAGAAGTGCGCAATGACGATGGTGAACAGCGGGACCGTGGCATTCAGGATGGCCGCCAGCGCGGAATCGATGCGCGTCTCTCCCCACGGGATGAGGACGAACGGGATCGCCGTGTTGAACACGGCCATGAACAGGTAGGCTGGCAAGTACGCCCTGGTGCGCGGGAAGGGCAGCCGTCCCAGCCACATCACCCCGAGCAATCCGAGCGCCCCAATGGCGAGCCGTATCGCCCCGAGCATCGCGGGTCCGATGTCTGCGACGGCAATCTTGATCCAGAGAAACGATGAGCCCCAGATGGTTCCCAGCAGCCAGAACGCGCCCCACTCTTTCCACCGCATACATCCCCCCGCCTTTAACCGATGATGCAATCCAGCCACCCATTATGCCTCAGTTTACAGGGGGAGGGCTAGACTGTCCGATATCAGCGCGGAATAGGACCCCCCGCCTCCGGCGTTTGATACGTGAAATGCGGAGGTGGGATTCCGTGAGAGTCCAGTCGTTGCTGTCACAGATCGACTCCGACCAGCGCTCGGCGGGGGCATCCGGCCCAGATGCCGATGTGCTTGATGCGTATTCGCAGGCGGTCGTCAATGCCGTCGAGACGGTGGGAGCCGCCGTTGTCAGTGTGGGAATGGCCCGACGTGCCCCCGAGCAGTGGCGTCGTCGCGGTATGCCGGAAATGCATGGAGCTGGGAGCGGGGTCATCATTACTCCCGACGGTTACATCCTAACGAACAGTCACGTCGTCAGCCAGGCGGACCGGATCGAAATTCGGTTGCAGGACGGGCGCGAGCTGCAGGCGACGCCGATCGGTAACGATCCGCATAGTGATCTTGCAGTCGTCCGCGTCCAGGAGGCCAAACTCCCCAGTGCCGATCTGGGCGATTCCTCCGCGTTACGTGTAGGCCAACTCGTCATCGCCATTGGGAACCCGCTAGGGTTTCAGGCGACGGTGACGACCGGCGTGGTCAGTGCGCTCGGGCGCACGCTGCGGGCGCAAACGGGACGGCTCATTGAGAACGTAATCCAGACCGACGCCGCCCTCAACCCCGGAAACTCGGGGGGCCCGCTAGTAGACTTCCGCGGGCGGGTGGTCGGAATAAATACCGCGGTCATCATGGGATCGCAAGGCATCTGTTTTGCCATTCCCTCCAGCACCGCACGGTGGGTTGCGGGTCAACTCATCCGCGAGGGGCGGGTGCGCCGAGCGTACCTGGGCGTGTCCGGACAGACCGTGCGGCTTCAACGCCGCGAGGTGATCGAGTACGCAGCCGCCGCTGCGACGGCTGTCCGCATCATCGAGGTGCAGCCGAACACCTCCGCCTCCGATGCCGCCTTGCAGGCGGGGGATTTGGTGACGAAAGTAGGCGAGGTCACCGTCGCATCCGTCGATGACCTGCAACGAGTACTGGGCCGCCACGCGATCGGGGCGCCACTTGCGGTAGAGATTGTCCGGGACGGTCGTCGCCTCACCCTGACGACCCATCCCACTGAGTTGCCTGACGAGGTCTAATCGTCTCGGTGCGGGACCTTACGCGGGCGTCGTTTCGTGGACGAGTGCGCGTACCGCGGCCGCCGAGCTTACAGCGAGTGCCTGGTGGGCGAGCTGCTGGGCCCGCGTGTACGACCACTGCCGGACGATGGCTTTCACGGCGGGGATCCTTTGTGGAGCCATACTGAGCTCATCCGCGCCCAATCCGAGTAACAGCGGTACGGCGTCTGCGTCTGCCGCCAGCTCACCGCACACACCCACCCAGCGTCCCTCTCGGTGGCCAGACTCGACAACTTGATGGATCAAGCGCAGCACAGCGGGATGGCAGGCGTCGCTGAGTGTGACGACGCGTTCGTTGGTGCGGTCCGCCGCCAAGGTGTACTGCGTCAGGTCGTTCGTGCCGATGGAGAAAAAGTCTACTTCTCGGGCGAACTGATCGGCCAGGACCGCCGCCGAGGGAACTTCCACCATCATGCCCACCTGCACCCGAGCGGCTAGGGGCTGATTGCTCGCGGCCACGTCGCGCCGGGCGCGGTCCAGGGCCGCCTTGGCGGCGCGGAGTTCGTCGGGCGTAGCGATCATTGGGAACATGATCCGCAGGTCATGTCCAGGGCTGGCACGCCACAGGGCCCGGAGTTGAATCGCAAAGACCTCGGGCCGGTCGAGGCTTATCCGGATCGCGCGCCAGCCCAGGAAGGGATTCGCTTCTTTCGGTAGGTCCAGGTACGGGACGGTCTTGTCCCCGCCGATGTCCTGGGTACGCGCGATCACCGGCCGCGTGCCCATCATCTCCAAGATTGCTTTATAGGCGGCCAGGTGGTCTTCTTCCGTGGGGGCGCTTTGCCGGTCGAGATACAGGAACTCGGTCCGCAGCAACCCTACCCCTTCGGCGCCATACTCCAGTGCGCGGGCGGCATCTTCGACGCTCCCGATGTTCGCGGCGATTTCGATGCGGCGGCGGTCCGGGGTGACTGCTGGTTCCAGAGCCGCGGCCAACGCGGATGCGGCCAGCTGCTCGCTTTGCTGGCGTCGCAGCGCAAAGGCCTGAGCGGTTTCCTCATCCGGATCGATCACTACCTCGCCGCGGCTTCCATCCACCAGCAGCTGCACGGCTTCGGTGATCTCCAGCACCGCTTTCCCCAGCGCGACGACCGCCGGTTTTCCCCAGGCTTTCGCCAGGATGGCTGTATGCGAGGTGGGGCCCCCTTCGGCGGTGCAGAATGCCAACACCCGCGTCACGGGCAGGGAGGCGATTTGCGAGGGAGCGAGATCGCGAGCCACAACGACGGAGGGCGCGCGCAAGTCGAGGCTCGCCGCCGGACGTCCCAGCAACTGATCTAGCACGCGGCGGCCCACGTCGCGCACGTCGGCGGCGCGGGCCTGTAGTATCGGGTCGGGCAAGCGGGCCAGTTGGGCGGCGAAGAATTCGATGCCGTCCATCCACCCGGCCTCAGCGGCCGTCCCAGCGTCGATGGCCGCCTGTGCTTTCTCCAAGAGCGCGGCGTCGTCGAGGAACATGAGGTGTGCATCGAAGATCGCCGCTTCCGCCAGACTAGCGGTGGCGGAAACCGAGGCTTTCAGCTGACTGATCTGTTCGTACGCTGCTTGGCGCGCCGCAGCCAGGCGCTGAGATTCCGCAGCCGGAGAGCGGTTCGTCGCACGCGGAATCGCCACGGCGATGTCACGCCAGACCACCGCCGGTCCCGCGGAGAGTCCGGGAGCTGCCGCAACGCCACGTAGGGTCCGCATAAGTCGTGGTGGACGTATTCCCCCATAATGCTCGCGGCGCCGGGCCGCAGGCGGTCGCCGGCGCCGCGAGGTCTTCCCGTTGAGGTTACTTTCGACCGGCCCGCGCGCCTGCCTTGCCAGGCACCCAGCCCTTGTCCACGTAGTGCGTCTGGAACCAGCTCGCAAAGCCGAGGAGCACTGCGGCGGCGACCAGAACACCGACCGCGCCGCCTGCGCCTTTCAGCTTGGCGAGGTTGCCGATGACGATGCCATACCAGCCGAAGTCGGCATCGCCGAACGTGGTGTTGGCGTAGCCGAGATTGCCGAGGACCAGCAGCAGGAAGGCTGGCAGGAACGTGATCAGGATGCCGTTCACGACGCCGCCCCATGCCGCCCCCCACCTGCCACCGGTCGCGTTACCAAACACGCCGGCCGTACCGCCGGTGAAGAAGTGAGGGACCATTCCCGGGAGGATGAGGGCTAACGCCCACGACTTGAAGACCGAGGCGATCAACACCAGGCTGAACAGGCCGCCGACAACGCTGGTCAAGAAGCCAATCAACACAGCGTTGGGGGCATAGGGGAACGCGACCGGGCAGTCCAAAGCGGGGAGCGCACCGGGAACGATCCGTTCTGCGATGCCGGCGAACGCTGGGACGATTTCCCCGATGATCGTGCGCACACCCAGGAGAATGACTGCCACGCCAACGCCGAAGTTTAAGGCGTTGAGCACCTGGGCCATGAGGTAGCTGGCCACCGTCGTCCCGTCGGCCATGCCGAGGCCTTTCACGGCGGCGACAGGACCGACCCGACCCCAATACCACACGGCGAGGATCACGTAGATGATGAGCATGGCGACCGCTGTCCCCACCATGGGCTCGCGCAAAAAGCGCAACCCCGCCGGGAACTCGATCTCCTCGCTGCTTTTCCCCTTCTTGCCCGCGACGCGGGCCACGTACTGCCCGGTGATCCCCCCGGCGATGTATCCCAAGGAGCCGAAGTGGCCCATCGCCACCTTCTCGCCCCCCGTGACCGCTTTCATCCACGGGTGGGCGAATGCCGGCATGATGACCATGATAGTCCCCAGAAGAATGGCGCCGATGATCACGGCGCCGACGCCCGTCATGCCGACGGTGACCATGATCACGGCTAGCAGCGTGGCCATGTAGAAAATGTGGTGACCCGTGAGGAACACGTAGCGCAGGTTGGTGTACCGCGCGATCACCAGGCTGGCGATGAAGCCGATGAACATCAACCATGCCGTGAGCGCGCCGTAGTTCGTCTGCGCGAGCGCCACGATCGCTTCGTTGGTGGGGACCACGCCCCGCACTCCAGTCGCGCCGACCAGGAGCTTGCCGAGAGGATCCAAGGCGTTGATGACGGTGCCGGCGCCGACCCCGAGGATCAAAAATCCCATCGTGGCTTTGATCGTGCCCGCGATCACCTGGCTCGAGGACCGGCGCAGGGCGATCAGGCCGACGCCCGTCATCAGGCCGACGAGGTAGAAGGGCTTGCTGAAGATCTCAGCAACAAGAAATTGGACGATGGCCAATACCCAGTTCATCCACTTTCCCCCCCTTTCGGATGCGCGCGCCGCGGCGTCACGATCTCGCCAAAGCGGCCCGCAGCTTTTCCACCATCTCTTTCAGATCGACAAAGTTGGAGATGGTTACGACCCGGGGCTTCACGCTGCCCAACTGTTCAGCCAGTTCCTGGCTGGTGATGATGAGGTCCGCCGTTTGGGCGAACGCCCGGGCAGATCCGATATCGGCTACTTCCAGATCCGCCTCAACGCCTAATTGCCGCAACGCTTTTTCGGCCTGCATCCGCAGCAGCAATCCGCTCCCCAGTCCCATGCCGCAGACCGCGAGAATCTTCACTGATCCCTCAGCCCGCGCCGGGGGCAGGGTGCGCGCCCCGCGCATGTGTCGGGTGCGTGGTGCCCCTGAGACGCCGTTCCGTCATCCCGCCCCCTGTGGCGTGTCTGTCGTGTGTGTCTGTTCAAAGGCGACAATGGCCGCGAGGACGTCAGCGGGGGTCTGTAGCGCCAGCAGCGCCGCGCGAGGGGGCGCGTCTTCGAGCAGTCCGGCCAACGTGGCCAGCGCCTGGATGTGCGAGTAGTCATCAGGAGCGGCCAGGCCTACGACGAGCGTGACCGGGTCGTTATCTTTGTGGCCAAAGCGCACCGGTTGTGCGAGTGTGACCCACGATAACCCGGGCCGTAGGACCGCCGCGGATGGACGAGCATGGGCCAGGGCAATGCCGGGCGCGATGACCAAGTACGGCCCGAGTTGCTCGACGGTAGCGATCATCTGCACCGTATAGGCGGGCGTCGTGATTCCCGCAGCGACTAGAGCTTCGCCGCAGGCGCGCACGGCCTCACGCCAGTCTGCCGCCCGGACCTCCAACCGAATTGCCGACACGGGGAGGAGGCTCGAGAGAGAAAGTCGGCGCTGGTCCGGAGGGGCCGACGTGGGAGGCACCTTGGGAGTCATCCGTCCATCGAGCGTCGGTGCATCAACGGATTCAGCCCTCCTGAAAGCCGTTCGCACCGCCTGCGTGCAATCCTGCAGATGTGCGAGCGGTTGAAGAGGCGCTCCGCAGGCATACGACAGAAGCCCGCGGAAGTGGGTGCGGCCCCGTCCTCAGAGTTTCCCCGCAAAATCGGAGGTGATCAGATTTGCCAGTGCGGCGGCGGCTTGTTCTTCATCTGGGCCCTCAGCAGTGAGTTCAATCTCGTGCTGCGGTTCTATCCCCAGCGTCAGGACGCTCAGAATGCTCTTCGCGTCCGTCCAGCCGCTATTGGTCGTGGCGTTGCGGACGCGAATCTTAGAAGCGAACTTGCTGGTCTCCGCCACAAAGACAGCCGCTGGTCGGGCGTGGAGCCCGGCGGCATTGACGACTCTCAGGCGCACCTGTTTCACGCTGGGACCCCCGGTTCCCCGTTGACGTCGGCCCACCCGCGCGCTTCCCACGAGCGTTCCGCAGCATCGACAATGGTTTGCGCGCGTAGCCCGGCGCGGAAGTCGGGGGCCGTCCCGGTGCGGTTTTGGACCGCTTGGGCGAACCGCTCGATCTGTCGGCGCCCCAGCTCGCGCGTGACGACCCACTCATCGTCTGAGGCGGGTAAGGGATCAGGAACGGGAATGCGGCGCGTGGGCTGGCCGAGCGGGCGCACTTCGAGCCCGCTGTGGTTATGCAGGTCGTACAGGATCGCTCCGCGCTCGCCGTAGATCTCGATCCCCTGGTGCATCTGCGGAAACGGAGACCGACCCGCCGCCTTGGCGACCCGACTGAGGTGCACCGTGCCGCGCGCGGCGGACGAAAACTCGAGCAGCAGATGGGCGTCGTCAAAGACCGGCGTCTGCCCTTCCACCTCCGGGGTCCAGCCAAACGAGGCGAGACCCGCACAGACGCGCACGACGCGCTGCCCGGTCATCCACTCGAGCAGATCAAAGAGATGGACCCCCAGATCTCCCAGAATGCCCGAGCCGGCGCGTCGCCGGTCAAATCGCCATAACCGCGTCGTATCAGGCGTCAGCCACCGTTCCTGTAAGAAGTGCCCGGCGATATGGAAGATCCGCCCGATCTCGCCCGCGGCCATGAGGTGCTGTGCCAGCGCCGCGGCGGGTACGTGCCGCCACGTGAACGCGGTCATGTGCACAACGCCCGCCTGCGCCGCCGCGTCTGTCATTCGCCGGGCGTCCGCGAGACTCACGGCGAGCGGTTTCTCGCACAGCACGGCCTTGCCGGCCTGCGCCGCCGCGAGAGCAGGGGCCATGTGGGCATCGTTGGGCGATGCGATGAGAACGGCGTCGACCTGAGAGCTGCTGATCAGCTCGTCAGGATGAGCCGTCGCCAGCTCGGCCCCGGCCTCTGCCGCAATCTCCCGTGCGCGTGCCGCATCCGGCCCGCACACAGCGGTCAGGACGGCCGACTGCGAGAGCCCGATGCTGGGGATATGCACGCGCTGCGCCCAGGTGCCATAACCGATCAGACCGATCCGCACGCGACGAGAGACTGGCATTTTCTCGACTCCTGTTGTCCTGAGCTCCTGGGGTGAGCAGGGGAATGGATGTCTGTAGGTGAGCTATTCTGCTACCCCAATGCCGAGGAGCGGGTCTCCTTTCTTGACCGCGAGCGCGGTGACCAAAAACAGCACAGGACCGCCGGCGGGTGCGCGCAGCGTCTGGAGAACCTCCCCGAAGACGTCGCGCAGTTCTCCGATTACCTGATTGGACCTCACGATATCCCCGGCGGCCACCACAGGATAGTAGGTGGCGGCGGTATCCGCGTACATCCACTCAAACCGCGACAATCGCACCGGCCGGGCGATCGGGGCGGGGTCGCTCTCGAGCATTCCGAGGTGGCCGAGCACCCGGCGCAGTCCGGACAGATGCCGGCTCACCGAGTGCGGATCGCAGACGCCCTGCTGGCCGACTTCTGCGATGATGGCGGGGATGCCGAGGCGGGCGGCAGCCGTGTAGGACGAGCCGCGCACTGTGTCCGGCGAGGCGGCGAGGACATAATCAAGGCCGTATGCGTCGGCCAGCGCCTGCGAGGTGTCGTCGACCTCCGGGCGGCCCGTGCGCAGGTAAATGGCAAACGGCACCAAGGCTTCGATGAGGTCTCCGCCGTGGAGGTCGACGTACGCGTCTGCCCCCGTGATCAGCTGTGTTGTGAGGAAGTGAGTGACTTGCTGTGCCACCGTCCCGTGAGCATCGCCAGGGAAGGTGCGGTTGATGTTCTTCCCGTCGCGCGGATTCGTGTAGATGCTGCGTTCGTAGAATCCCGGACTATTCACCAGCGGAATGATGATGAGCGTTCCCCGCAGCTGCGCAGGATCGACCTCCCGCGCGAGACGGGCGGCCGCAGCGATCCCCGGGTATTCGGCCGCATGGATTCCGGCCGTGATGGCCAGCGTCGGGCCGCTAACTCGACCACGGCACACGACGGCGGGCAGTTCCCACGGAGGCTCGACCCCGGGCACGGACACCCAACCGTGCCTCCGCTGGCCCGGTTCCGCTGTGAGCGATCCGAACTGCGTCCGGCTCATTGAGTCCGCACCTCGGCATCGTCGGGATAAACGGAGTTGTTCAAGGACGTTAGCTCAGTGAGATTCTCCCACCTCATCTGTCGGCGTCCTTCTTCGAGGTCGTGGATGATCTCGACAAGCCGTCGGTTGAGGGGGACATTGATGTCGTGCCTGGGGGCGGTGTCCACGACGGCCCCGACGTGCTGGTCGACTTCTGTCTTCCGTTTTCGCACGACCAGGTCGCGCCAAATTCCCGTTTTCTGCTTGAGGGACGCCCGGTTAAAGGCGACGAGCCGGTCGAGGCTGGCGCTGATGCCCGTCCAATCCCGGGGGCGGCGAAACGCAAACACGTGTGGGTCGTACCCATCGAATCCCTCGCAGCGGACGCCTTCTGCTTCGGCCACAGCCACCACCTCGGCGGCGAGGTTCGCGAGCGCCGGCCGGCTGAGGGGGTGATCCAGCACATCGGCGATGGAGGCGTCCACAAGAGCGGTGGCAAACAGCAGCGAGGCGTACCCGAGCTTGCCCCACAGGTACCCCCAGATGTTCGTCGTCCCTTGGGTGTGGGGGAGAAAACACGTCCGGAAGATCTCCTCCAACTGCCGCACGCGTGGCGAGAGGGACCCATCGAGTTCTCCCAGGTACAGCGCCCCGGTCCCGCCGTACAGGACACGGCCCGGCTCTAAGTAATCTGCGCCGAAGTTAACGAACGCGCCGATGGTGCGCTGGGCCCCGATCCGTGCGGCGATGACCTTTTCGTTCAGACCGTTCTGGAGCGATACGACAAAGTTCGTTTTCCCCAGGACCGGAGAGAGGGCGTCGATGGCCGCGGTGGTATGCATCGCTTTGACACACAGCAGGACAGCCTCGGGTACGCCCTCTGGCACCGCGGCAGGGAACTGCCGAGGCGTCACGGCCTGTGCGTGCACCGTGAACGTCTCGCGTCCGTCAATCGTCAGGCCTGTTCGGTTGATGGCATCCACGTGCGCCTGGTCCCGATCCACGAACAGAACCGCATGGCCACCCCGCAGGAGATAGGCACCCGTGGTGCCTCCGATGGCGCCTGCGCCGACTATTGTGAAATGCATCGTCGCGCCTCTCCCAGGGCCTGCAGCAGCCGGTTGCGTCCGCGCACGGCGGCGATGTGCAATGCTTTTGCCTCATCGGAGGCAGGGTCGCTGCCTGCGAGGCGCGATGCTTCGACTAGCGGCAGAAGGTGGGGAATCGACGTGGCCGGATCGTGGTCGAAGCGACCTGCCTGCGTGTACAACACAGGGATCAGGATCCGCCCCAGACGCATGAGAGCGCGGTTAGCCACTGCTGGGGGCGCCTCCTTGGCAAGCTGAGCGACCTCCGCCTGAAGGCGGTCAGCCTCACCGATGCAGTCGGACACATCAAACCGGTCCCCCAATTTCGCCTGCAGCGTTCGCAGCTCGGCCGCGAGTTCGCGCGCGGTCGCGCTGTAGTCAAGCGGCAGCACGAGGGACGTGCAGAGGATATGGACGGCGGCCGCGTAGACTTGGGCGTCGCGGATGAGCGCAGCGGGATCGAGTTTGTCCAGCGTATCTTCGGGCGTATGCCACCACCAGCCTAGTCCACCCGCTGTACTGCCTGTGATGGCAAAATCCCGGCTGGCATCGGGTCCGTCCGCTGGGTGCTCCGACAACGTCATGAATAGCGAGGGCACCCCAATGCCCAGTAGGGACTGATCCCCGGACCGGCCGACTCGGGATCCCCGGTACTGCTGACCGGTCAGGGCGGCGATGACTTGTGCGCCGATCGCCCATGTCTCCGGCATGCAATATCCGCTCCCTAGTTCGGTTGCCCCGCGCCCGCCCACCGAGTCGATGTACAGGTGCACGGCGCACCGTGCGTCGAGCTCTCCCCAGTGACTGTCCACGTACCAGGTCGAGCCGGCGTACCGGCCGTGAGAGTGGCCCGACCAAAATGCCA
>MNEU01000095.1:11841-40558 GCA_001917855.1 Armatimonadetes bacterium 13_1_40CM_64_14
GCCGGCCAGTAAGACGAACGTCTCCTCGTCCGTGCCCGCCACATCCGCAGTGAGCGCCGGCAGACGCCGCCATTCCGTCTGGACGATCGCGGTGAGGCGACACCGCCGAGCTCGCTCTCGGTCGAGCTGGGCTCGGAGGAGGGCCGCACCTGTCCCTGCCGTGGACACCACGGGCACCGACGGGAGCTGATTCACCTGTACGGGGGTGGGGCTACCCCACACCGTCGAGACAATCATCTCGTGCACCAGTGGGTCTCTGTTCAAGAAGACAATTCCCAGGGCACCGGCGGCCTCGAGCCTTCTGACGACCGGCGGCATTGCCAATCCGTCGACGACAGCAATCGCACCTTTGAGGCCTGCAAGGTCAGCGGCGACGTCGCGGACGTACACAGCCTGTCCTTCGAGGCCAGAAGGAGGCGTCGAGGCGCCAAAGCTGTGCGTGATGCATGGAATCTCCCCGGAGCCCCCGTCCACGATCTGCAAGGTTGCCGTCTGCGGCAGGCTGATGAGCGCGTCATGTTCGAACTGCTGGGTACGCAGTCCAGCTTCCCGCAGCTGGCGCTCGATGTACGCGAACGCCTGGCGTTCCTCGGCCGACCCCGACAGCCGCACCTGGGATGCGATCGCCCGCGTATCCTCCATTAACCGCTCGCCGGAGACGGCGTCGACTATCCGCAGTGTCTGCGGGTCCAAGACTGCGGCCACGTCTGTCTCCTTACCCCAGCATCCACTTGCCGCCATCCACGCTAATCGTCTGACCGGTGACATAGGAGGCGTCGGGAGAAACGAAGAAGACCACCGCCCGCGCGATTTCCTCCGCGCGTCCCAGCCGGCGCAGGGCAATCGACTCCACGAACTGCCGCTGACCCTCGGGTCCCATCGCCTCCCACTGCCGTTCGGTCGTGGGGTTGGAGCGCACGAAACCCGGCGCCACGGAGTTCACCCGGATGCCGAAGGGTCCTAGTTCGACCGCCGTCTGGCGGGTGAAGCCGATGAGCCCGGCCTTCGCACTCGCATAGGCTTGGATGCCGGTGAGGCTGTACGAACGTCCGGCTCCTGAGGAGATGTTCACGATAGCCCCAGAGCGCTGCGCTTTCATCACCGGGGCCACGGCGCGCGTCAAGTGAAATGCCCCATCTAGATTGATGGCGAAGATGCGATGCCACGCTTCATCCGACACTTGGTCCACCGGCTGCATGGTCTGGCCCGCGACGCCCCCGGCACCATTCACCAAAATGTCGATCCGGCCCTCAGCCTCTCGCAGTCGTCCGATGAGAGTGTTCACCTGGAGGGGGTCGGAGACGTCGCACGCGGTGGTGCGGCAGGTGCCATGCGCCTCTGTCTCGACGGTGCGCTTGGTTTCCTCCAGGTCCGCGCTGAGAATGTCGCAGGCCCAGATGCGTGCGCCGTCCCGTGCGAGTTCGGTGCAGATTGCCCGGCCGATTCCGTGGGCGGCGCCGGTCACGAGGGCCACCTGACCGGCGAGCCGGCCATGGGGACCAGGCCGCGTATCCTTCTGGGGCATAGGGGGTGTCACTACCGTCCACGCAGCCTGGGATCGAGCAAGTCGCGCAATCCGTCGCCGATGAGGTTGAAGCCGACGACGGTGACGAGAATCGCCAGGCCGGGGAACGTGGCGATCCACGGCGCCGTGAGCATGAACGAACGTCCGGTGGCCAGCATTGATCCCCACTCGGGCGTCGGGGGACTGGCACCCAGCCCCAAGAACGACAGGCCCGCCGTTTCCACAATCATGTAGCCTACCGTGAGGGTCGCCATGACGATGATGGGAGAGAGGATGTTGGGCAGGATGTGGCGTCCGAGGATGCGGAGCGATCCGGCGCCTTCCGCGCGGGCCGCTTCCACAAAGTCTTCCTCTTTGATCTGCAGAACGACGCCGCGCACCAGCCGGGCGAACTGCGGCGTGTAGACGATGCCGATGGCGATCATCGCGTTGATCAGGCTGGGCCCCAAGATCGCGACGACGATCATCGCCAGGAGCAGGTAGGGAAACGCCAGCAACACATCGACCGTGCGCATGAGGACCGCGTCGACCCGCCGGCCGAAGTACCCTGAGAGGACCCCGAGGACGACGCCGAGCACCGCGGCGAGGCCATCGGCGACGACGCCGACGATGAGGGCGATCCGCGCGCCGTAGACCACTCGCGCGAAGATATCCCTCCCGAACTCATCGGTGCCAAACAAGTGTCCCCGCGACGGCTGCAGGAGCTGGTCGCGGAAGGATTGCTCAATCGGGTTGTACGACGTGACGAGAGGGGCAAAGAGGGCGGCTGCAATGACCCCCGCGACGATTGCGGCGCCCACCACGAAACTGGAATGCGAAAACAGGCGACGCCACGACAGGGCGGCGACGCGCCGGCGTGGGACCCCGACTGCGACGGCATCGGTCGCCATCTCACTGATACCGGACCCGAGGATCCAGATAGACGTAAAGCACATCGACGGCGAGGTTGGCCACGACGAAGACCGCGGCAGCGATGAGGACGACCCCCTGCACCACGGGATAATCGCGGGCCAGAACGCTGGTAATAGCCAGTCGCCCGAGCCCGGGGAGCGCGAAGATGGTTTCAGTGAGCACCGCGCCGCTCAGCAGGAGGCCCAGCTGGAGCCCGACGAGCGTCACGACCGGCAGCAACGCGTTACGCAGGGCATGGCGGCTGACGACCCGTCGTTCAGCGAGCCCTTTGGCCCGCGCAGTTCGAATGAAGTCCAGTCCCAGCACGTCCAGCATGCTTGATCGCGCCATGCGGGCAATCGCCGCCATAGCCGTCGCGCCCAAAGCGACAGCGGGGAGCACTAAATGACGTCCCGCGCTCCACACGATGGGCCAGCGTCCGGTCAGAACACCGTCAAGCAGCGGTGCGCCGGTGATCCGGCGGACGGCGAGGGTGCCATCCAGCACGCCGCCCAGCGGCAGCCACCCGAGAATTCCGCCGAACACAAGCAAGAGCAAGATGCCCGTCCAGAACACGGGCATCGAGACGCCGACCAACACGCCTACCATGGAACCGGTGTCCAGCGCCGAGTGCGGAAAGCGCGCGGCCAGCACGCCAATGGATAGCCCGGCCACCAGGGCGAATGCGAGCGCAGCCAGGCTCAACTGCACCGTCACGGGGAGGGCCTGTGCAATTTCCCAGATGACGGGCTGGCGGGTCCGAATGGACTCTCCAAAGTCCCCCTGCAACGCACCACCCAGGAATCGGAAATACTGGATGTAGACCGGCTGGTCCAGTCCCAGCTGATGACGCATGCGCTGCAGGTCAGCGTCCGTCCCCTTGTCTCCGAGCAACAGCTGTGCGACATCGCCGGGGATGAGGTGCATGCCGAAGAACACGAGGATGCTGACGCCGAGCAAGACGGGTCCCAGCTGGAGCAGGCGCCACCGTAGGAACCTCAGCATTACAGTCCGTCCGGAGAGCCGACGTCCGGGGCCCTGCCAACTGGACCGGCAGGGCCCCGGTACTAGCAACCGCCCCCGCGTGCTACTCCAGGGACACGAGTTCCATATTGAAGAACATTTGGAGCGGGTTGAGGACGAACCCTTTGACGTTCGCGCGCGCCGCCCGCACTTGGTTAGTGTGGTTCATGAAAATCCAGGCCGCGTCATCATGGAGGAGTTTGTTCGCCTGCTCGTACAGCGCGGCTCGCTTCGTCTGATCCGTCGTGCGCCGCGCGTCCCGGATGAACCGGTCGAAGGCCGGGCTGTGATGGCGGGATGTATTGTTGGTGCGCGCTCGGCCGTTGGCGATGTCCCACTCAAAGAGATCTCCCAGGAAGTTATCCGGGTCGCCGTTGTCGCCCGACCACCCGGCAATGGCAAACCCCTCCCACGGCTGGCGGCGGAACCGGGCAAGGTAGGCGCCCCACTCGTACTGGGTGATCTTGACGTTCACGCCGACTTTGGTCAGGTAGCTCTGCACGGCCTCACCGAGCTTGGCCCCGCCGATGGGGTTGTAGCCGCGGGGGTTCGCATACACCATCATGTCGGTGGAGAAGCCATTAGGAAAGCCGGCTTCAGCCAACAGCGCTTTCGCCTTAGCAACGTCGTAGGGATAGGGTGCCACGCTCTTGTTGTATCCCCACAGAACCGGCGGCATGCCCTGGCTGGCTGTCGTCGCGCCTGCGTACAACCCTTGGTTGATGGCGTCCTTGTCCACCGCGTAGTTCATCGCTTGGCGGACGCGGCGGTCCTTGAAGGGGCCGAGGTCGTTTGACATCGCCACTCCGAGGATCGTGAGGCCAGCTTGTTTGTACAACTGGAGCGCGTTGTTGTTCTGCACCCGTGCGTAATCAGACGGCGGGACGTCGGCGAGGATCTGGACATCATTACGCTCCAGCATCAGCATGCGGGTCGCGCTCTCCGGCACGATCCTAAAGATGATGCGGTCGACCTTCGGCCGGCCACCCCAGTAGTTGGGGTTAGCTTCGACGGTGATGTGATCGTTGCGCACGGCCTCGACGAACTTGAACGGCCCGGTACCCACAGGATGTTGGCCGGCGTCGCAGTTGTACTGCTTGGTCGCCGCAGGGCTCATGATGCCCTGCCAGATCATGGCGAGGCTGCTGAGGAACGGTGCGCTGGGGTCAGGCAGGGTGAAGCGCAATGTCAAATCGTCGAGGACGGTCATCTTCGCCACGGAGTTGTCCTTCACAGAGCCGAAGGTGAACTCGTCATAAGTGTCCACGCCCTTGCGGGCAGGGACGAAACACGAGTTGTTGGGGTTGATGGCGCGGTCGAGATCCTCGGCCACGGTGCGGGCGTCCATCGGCGTCCCGTCGTGGAACTTCACCCCCCGGCGAAGCTTAAAGGTAAAGACCTTGCCGTCGGGGGACACGGTCCACGACTCCGCCAGCCCCGGGCCCACTTCGCTAGAGCCCGGTCTGTAGTTTACCAACGAGTCGAAGATGGTGGACATGACGAAGCCCGACTCGTTATTCTGCACGGTTTGCGGATCCATGCCCGTCTGGTCCGCACCGATGGCGATGACCAGCGTCTTCTGCGCCTGGGCCTCGGCAGGGCCGCCGCGACCTGTAGCCACAAGTCCGACGATGAGGAGGCCTAGCCCGACCCACAGGCCGACACGTTTCATAGCTCACCCTCCTTGGGTTGTACGGCTGAGAGAATGCCTATAAGAGTTTGTGGAGACGGTAAGTTTACCTTCTCCTGCGCCGCGGTGTGGCCCGGCGCAGGAGATCGATTCTCACTCGTCCGCCCGGGGGTGCGCGGGCGAATGAATTGTTTGGTACCACATGTTCTTCAAGGTACCAGGCCCGGAGTAGTGAGAGGCTGGCGCCCAGTTTAGGTACACATCGCGATCAGGATGTCGCAATTCGGCTGGTGGGGACGAGGGATTCGAACCCCTGACCCTTGCGTGCAAGGTAGTATTCTGTACCAATGCCCGAACCCGCTCGATCCTGGGTCTGGAAGGGTGGGGGGCCCAGCGGAAGAGGGAAACCAAGATCTCATCTTGAAACCTCCGCTAACCCAACCTATCATGCTGGCATCCTGACATGCCATCTCCCCGCGCCGAGGCCGGGATTCGAACCCCGGTCCACCTGGAACCTGAGGCAGAGGTGAAAACGTGGTCTGCCCAGGCTCCTCCGATTCCTAAGTACTACCAGCTCCGCGCTAAGCTTGAGCGGCAAATCACCGTAGGACAACTCGCGCCGGGCACCTTCCTCCCCCCGGAACGAGTTCTCCTGCAGCAATATGGGGTAAGCCGCACCACCCTGCGAGAAGCGCTGCGTCCACTGCTCCATGAAGGCGCTCTGCTCTCCGTCCGCGGAAAGGGCATCATGGTCGCCCAACCGGCGATTCGGCAGACGGGCGACGTGCTCATGAGTTTTTCCGATGTGCTGCGGTCGCAGGGACTGCAGCCGGGCATGGGCGAGGTGGGCGTGACGGTTGGTCTCTGCTCGCACGAGGTGGGCACCGCACTCCGGCTCCCCCCTGACACCCAAGTAATTCGCGTCGAACGCGTCCGCACCGGGAACGGTCAGCCGGTCAACTTCAGCATCTCCTATCTCCCTGCTGTCGACTTTCCCGGGTTCACCGCGGAATTGCTGGCAGCGGCGGGCTCCCTTTATGGCTTGCTCCAGACGCGTTACGAGCTCCACATCGCAAGAGCACAGGACGAAATGTTTGCCCGGCGCGCCAGCAAGCGGGAGGCGGGGTTGCTCGGTGTTCGCCCCGGCGATCCCGTCCTGGTCATGAACAGGGTGTGCGTGCTCTCCAGCGGCCGGCCGATCGAGTATGCGCTGTCGGTGATGCGGTCCGACATCTATCGGTATGTGGTGCGGCTGACGCCGCCGCGCCCGGCTTCACCATGAAAGCGAGGGAGATCATGCAACGCATTGCCGCAATGGAAGTCCGCGGCGGGAGCGCCATCGGCCGGGCGGCCGTCCAGGCGCTGGCCCTGGCCGTGGCCGAGTACGACGGCCGCGACCACGCGGAGCTACGCACGCACCTGCAACGCACCAGTGAGGAGTTGCTGCGCCTTACCCCTGTTATGGCGACCGTCGCATCGGCCACCCGCAGCGCGACGGTGCTGCTGGAGGAGCGAATTCGCGCCGGGGCGGCGACGGCGGACATCAAGACGGCGTTCCAGGTCTGGGCGAACGAGGAGATCCGGCGCTCAGAGGTGAGACTGGACCGACTCGCCGAGTACGGCGCCAACGTGATCCAAGCCGGCGATACCGTGCTGACCCATAGCCTGAGCGACTCGGTCTTGCGCACGCTGCGAGCGGTGGCCCGCCAGCGAAAGAACATCAAGGTTATCGCTACGGAGTCGCGGCCGCTCTTGGAGGGTCGGCGGACGCTCGAGGCGGCGACGGAGTTCGGCTTTTCGTCGCAGTTGATCCCCGATGCGGCCATGGCCTCGCGGGCGAAGGACGCGACGCTTGCTCTCGTGGGCGCAGACGCCATCCTGCCTTCGGGCGCGTTCGCGAACAAGACCGGCACGTTCTTATTGGCCCTGGCGGCAGATTACTTCGCGATCCCGCTGTACGTCGCCGCCGAGACCACCAAGCTCGATCCGCGTACGGTGGAGGGGCATCCGCCGATCCTAGGGGACCGGTCGCCGGAAGAACTCACCCAGGGGTGGACGCCTCCCAAAGGCGGTACCGTATGGAACCGGTTCTTCGAACTGACGCCCGGCGAACTCGTCGCAGCTTATGTCACCGAGGCCGGCCTGGTCAGCCCAGGCGGTATCGGCGCATTCCGGCGCGATCTGATTGGCATCGTTACGCAGATGGGAGCACACACGTGATCGATCTCTACGACCGTATTCTCGGCAGTCTCGCCGCCGGCACGATCGGCGACGCGATGGGCGCCGCCACCGAGCAGCGCAGCTTCAGCGAAATCGTCAGCCTTTTCGGCGGCCCGGTGCGCGAGTTCCGGAAGCCGCCGCCGGACAGCCCGTTTTCCGGCGGCCGCGAGGCCGGTCAGATCACCGACGATTCAGGCCAGATGGTGCGCATGGCACAGGCTCTCATCGAGAGCAATGGGGCGCTCACCGTGGAAGGCGTCGTGCAACAGCTGCTGCGGTGGGCAGACGATCCAGAGGCGTTCCGGCGGTTCGCCGGCCCCACCACGCGGGCGGCGATCGAGGAACTTCGCAAGGGCACGGACCCGCGCGTGGTGGGCCGTCAAGGGAGGCTCACCAGCCTCGGCACCTCCAACGGCGCCGCGATGCGCATCGCCCCCGCCGGGCTGGTGCACCCCGGGGATCCCGAGGGCGCGGTACGCGATGCCGTGACGATGTGTCTGCCCACGCACGCCACCCAGCTGGCCTTCTCCGGCGCGTGCGCGGTCGCGGCGGGCATCGCCCGCGCGCTGACCGCTGAGGCCGACGTGTACGCCGTGGTGCAGGCCGCATTTTGGGGGGCGCGGCGCGGCGAAGAGCTGGGCCGCCGCGAAGGCCGGGTCGTGGCGGGCCCGTCGGTCCTCCGGCGCATGGAGATCGCCGTCGCGCTCGCGGCGCGCGGACGCGACCTAATTGAGACGATCCAGGAGATCCACGCCCACGTGGGCAGCGGCCTGCACATCGCCGAAGCCGTTCCCGCAGCGATCGGCATCTTTGTTGCTGCGGGAGGCGATCCGATGCAGGCGATCATCGGTGGGGTGAACATTGGCGACGATACCGATACGGTGGCCATCATCGCGGGGAGCATGGCCGGTGCACTGCGGGGATTCCGGGCGGTACCCAAAGAGCTGTACGAGTACGTCGAGCGCGCCAATACCCTGCACCTGGGCGAGGTTGCGCGGGGGCTGACCGCCGTGGCACAGCGCGGGCAGGACACCCGGGTGGGAACAGACAAAAGGAGGTGAGCTGGACAAGATCGATTTCAGATTCAGCCATCGAAGGAGGCTGATGGACGCAATGTGGGCTCGGATTTGGGCAGGTTTTACCGTCCTGCTAGTGGTCGTCCTGGTGGCTTCCCTGTTCGCCGGGGCACTGACGCCCGCGCAGGCATCGCCACCGCAAGTCTCACCGGCTGCGTCGCAGTCGCAGGTGGCACAGACGAAGGCGAAGGTCGTCTTGAAGCTGCTGGCGATCACGGACGACGCACAGATCAACGCCTGGAAGGAAATTCTCGACGAGTTCCACAAGATCGACGGCGGCAAGTGGGCCTACGTGGACATTGCGTTTGAGACCGTTCCGTTCCAGGATCTGTTTCCGAAGATCGAGAGCGCGGTAGCAGCCGGGTCGGACATGGACATGGTGCAGTCCGACGGCCCGGATATGAAGCACTATGCGTTCTACCGTAGCCTCATTCCCCTCGACAAGTTCTTCACGGCCGACGAGAAAAAGCAGTGGCTTCCCCAGTCGATTGAGGAGGGCAGCTACCGCGGCGTGCTCTATGGCCCCCCGATGATGCAGTCCTGCTCGCTGTTGATGTACAACAAGCAGATGACCGATGCGGCCGGCATCAAACCGCCGCAGACGCTGGGGACGAGCTGGACGATGGCCGAAGCGCTGAAAGCTTGGCAGAAGACCACCACGCGGCCATCCGGATCGAGCGTCCCGTCTGTGTGGGGGCTGCGCTGGGGTCAGGGCACCTGGGTCGGCGACTACGAGCACGGCATCTTCCGCCGGTCCAACGGCGCGAAGGGCAGTCCCACTTACAACGGCGTGGGTCCTGACGGCATCACCTTCGTCGGCTACATGGACACACCGGAATCCATCGAGGCGATGCAGTTCTACCAGGACCTCCACCGCAAGTACAAGGTGACGCCGATCGAGGCCATCCCGCAGATCTTCGAGACGAGGAAGTCTGCGTTCATGGTCACGCCGGACAACCGCATCGGCGAACTGAACCGCCTGTACGGCGAAGGGAAGTTCCCCTGGGGCGTCACCGGCATCCCGTACTTCAAGAGCCAGCTCTGCCACACTGGCAGCTGGCATTACGGGATCTCACCCAACACCAAGCACTTCGACGAGGCGATGGCGTACGTGAAGTTCGCCAGCAGCGACGCGGGCGCGCGCATCTGGTACAAGCACGTCCGCCAACTGCCCGCCAATGTTGCGCTTCTCAACACGTTGCCGGAGTACAGGCCCGGTGCCTCGCAGGCCATCTGGGTCGAGGCCATGACCAAGGTTGGTGTGCCGCGGATCCAGACGCCCGGCTACACCGAATACCAGCAGGTGTTCGCCGAGGTCTCTCTCAATATCATCGCCGGCGCGGATGTGGCCGAGCAGATGAAGGCGGGCGCCCAGCGCGCGCAGCAGCTGGTCGCCAAGTACAAGGGGTGGAAGTAGCAATTCGGGACCGGGGCCGCTACAGCGGCCCCGGTCCATCCTCTCTCCGCGAACCGATGTGAGTGCAGTTGCAGCTCCGGCGATTCCTCAGGCGCGGCGCTGGTGGACGACCCGCCGCCGCAGCTATGCCATCGCATTTCTGTTTATCATCCCGGCCCTGGTCAACTTCGCGGTCTTCCGGTATCTGCCGATCCTGGCCGCCATCCGCAGCAGCCTGTGGCAGTACAGCCTGCTGGGAGGGTACGGGCAGTTCATTGGGCTGCAGGCTTACGCCCGGATGTTGCAGGATCCCATTTTCTGGAAATCCCTGCAGGTCACGACGGTCTACGTCGCCACGAAAGTCCCGGCCCAGATCGCGCTCAGCATGGGGCTGGCCCTATTCCTGGCGCGGGAGAACCGGTTTGCCGCCTTCGTCCGTTCCGCCATTTTCGCCCCGGTCGTTTCCTCGATCGTGGTCGTCTCGGTGATCTGGGCGCTGATGTACCACGTGCAGCTGGGCCTCATCAACAGCATCATCACCAGTGTCGGGCTGCCGCGTATCGCGTTCCTCTCCAACGCCGATCTCGCCCTCACCGCCATTGTGATCATGATGGTCTGGAAAGAGATCGGCTTCAGCATGATCATCCTCATGGCCGGCCTGAAAGGCATTCCGGACATGTTCTACGAGGCCGCCCGGATCGACGGGGCCACCCGGTGGCAGCAGTTCTGGAGCATCACCCTGCCGCTGCTCCGCCGCGTTCTCATGTTCGTCGTCGTGACGCAGACGATCTTTTCGTTCCAGGTGTTCGTCCCGGTGTACACGATGACCAAAGGCGGGCCGCTGGACGCGACCAAGGTCATCGTCTACTACATCTACCAGCATGGGTTCTTGTTCCAAGACATGGGCTACGCCGCGGCGATGTCGACCCTGACGCTGATGATTCTGCTCGTGGTCAGCGCCGTGCAAATGCGCCTGCTGCGGTCGGAGGTCGACTACTGACGATGTTGAAGCGAGCGGTCCTAGTCCAGCACGTCCCCGTGCCTCGCGCCAGTAGCTTCACGCACTGGTTGCAGTCCGCCATGCAGCAAACCTGGTTCTATACGCTGGGCGCGGTCGTGCTCGTCATCTACGTCACCCCGTTTCTGTGGATGATCTTGGGCAGTCTGCGCCGGGAGGTGGAGATCTTCCAGTACACCTACCCGCTGACGTGGCGGACGTTTGTGCCCGTGGAGTGGTCGCTGAAAAATTTCCTGGATGTGCTCGGGATGTCCCCGGAAGGGAACTCCTTCGGCCTGAACTTCGGGCGGGCGCTGGCCAACACGGCCCTGGTCTCGGCCGCCGTGGTCGCCAGCTCGCTCGTGGTCAACACGATGGGCGCCTACTTCTTCGCCCGGTTGGACTTCCCGCGCAAGGGCTTCTTGCTCCTCTTTGTCATCGCCACGATGCTGATTCCGTTTGAGGCCGTGATGGTGCCGTTGTACATCGTGGTCCGTTCCCTGCACTTGCAGGACAGCTACTGGGCCCTCATCCTGCCCTGGTACGCTAGCCCGTTCGTCATCTTCGCCCTCGTGCAGTTCATCGGGGAGATCCCGAAGGAGCTGGACGAGGCGGCGATCATCGACGGCGCCTCGCATGTCGGCGTGCTGCGGCACGTCATCATCCCCAATGCCGTGCCGGGGCTGGTCACGACCGCGCTGCTGGAGTTTCAGTTCATCTGGAACCTGTTCTACTGGCCGCTGATCGCCGTGGGCAGTAAGGATCTGCAGACGATCCAGGTCGCCATCGCGCAGCAGACGACGCAGACGCAGGTCTACTGGGGTCGCATCTTTGCCGGCTCGGTTTTGGCGTCGGTGCCGGTCATCCTGCTCTTCTTGCTGATGCAGCGGTACTACGTGAAGGGTGTCGTGATGTCGGGGCTCAAGGGGTAGCGACTGTGGGTGACGTTCGCCGCGTGATCATTGACACCGACCCAGGAATCGACGACACGATGGCCGTCATGCTGGCCCTGGCCTCCCCAGAGCTGCGGGTGGAAGGGCTCACCATCGTGCGCGGCAACGTGGGCGTCGAGCAGTGCGCCCGCAACGCGCTCACCATTCTGGAGATCGCGGGCCACGCGGATCTCCCGGTGGCCGTCGGTGCGGATAAACCCCTCGTGCGACCGTACCATGGTCACGGTGCCACCGTGCACGGCCAGGATGGCCTGGGAGAAACCGGACTGTCCGGGACCCGTCCGGTGCCCGACCGGCGGGCGGTTGACTTTCTCATCTCGCGCATCAGCGCAGCGCCGGGCGAACTCACGATCGTCGCCCTGGGCCCCCTCACCAACCTGGCCCTAGCGGTGACCGTCGAGCCGCGGTTGGCACACGGGGTGCGCGAGGTCATCGTTATGGGCGGGGCCGTCGCCACCCGGGGAAACGCTACGCCTGTGGCCGAGGCCAACATCAACAACGATCCCGAAGCGGCGCGCATCGTCTTTCATGCCGGATGGCCGGTCACGCTGGTCGGCCTCGATGTGACACACAAAGTGACGATGACGCCAGCCTACCTGCAGCGGCTGGCCGCTGCGCGCACGCCGGTTACAGACCTCCTTGCGAAGATCACCCCGTTCTACCTGGGCGCATATCAGCGGATGGTCGGGATCGATGGATTCTACGTGCACGACCCGACGGCCGTAGCGGCGGCCATCCGCCCGTCGCTGTTTGAGACCCGAGAGGTCTATGTGGACGTCGTGACCGACAACGAGCGCGCGCTGGGGCAGACGATCGCCGATTTTCGCAATCAGTGGAAGTTGGCACCCAATGTTCGCGTGTGCCTGAACGTGGATGCGCAAGGGATTCTGGACCTCTACCTCGACCGCGTCGCCGGATACCGCGTGCCCGCCTGACCGCATCGCCCCTGAGCATGGCGGAACCCGTCCTTCGCACAGAGCAGCTGACCAAACGCTATGACGGTCTCGTGGCCGTTTCCGACCTGGAGGTGGACGTGCAGCCCGGGGAGATCTACGGGTTCCTCGGTCCGAACGGCGCGGGTAAAACTACCACACTGCTGATGGTACTCGGCATCCTCAAGCCGACGGCGGGGCGGATCTACCTCTGGGGGCGGCCGTTGGAGGACGAACCGCTGGCTGTGAAGCGGCGCATCGGCGTGGTCGGGGAGCATGATTACATTCACGATCACGTCACGGCCGATGAGTACCTGCGATTTTTTGCGAATCTCTACGGGGTCCCGAATCCGGCGGGGCGCATTCCGATGCTGCTAGAACGGCTGGGGCTGCTGGAGTTTCAAACGCTTCGGGCCCGCGACTTCTCCCGCGGCATGAAGCAGAAGCTGTCGCTAGCCCGAGCCCTGCTGCACGAACCCGAACTACTCCTCCTGGACGAGCCGGTCTCGGGGCTCGACCCGCACGGCATCGTGACTGTGCGGCATCTACTCCTCGAACTCAATCGCAGCGGCGTCACGATCTTCATCTCTTCACACCTCCTGTCCGAGGTGGAGCAGACGGCGCACCGAGTCGGCATCATGCACCGCGGGCGCCTAATCCGCCAGGACACAATTCCAGCACTGCGCGGTCTGCTGCCTAGCGACCCGACCCTGGACGTGGAGCTGCAGGCCCCGGTGCCGCACCTCGAGGTGCAAGTGTTGAAACTGCCGGTGGTGCGCCAAGCGCACGTCAACGGCCGGCGTCTGGTCGTGACCGTGGCCGCGGGCGCGGATCACCGCGGCGCGATCTCACAAGCCGTGGCCGCCGCGGGTGGAGTCATCGTGGGCATGCAAATGCACGAACCGAGCCTCGAAGAGGCATTCCTGACTCTGACGGACGCGGCGGTGGAGCGATGGGTCTCGTAGCCGACGCGCGGGCGGCCACGCGGATACTAGCTGTCTGGCGGACCTCCGGCCGGCCGACAGCCGCCATGATCCGTCTGGAGCTGTCCTCCACCCTGACGACTCTGGCGCCCTACGCGGTCGTGGCGGTGGCGGCGGCGCTGGCCGCCTTCGTCCTGCAAAACGACTTGCACCGCGTCCAGGAGGATGGGCTGCTAGTGATCGGTGATCCGTTCGCCGTCTCGCTCTATGGCGGTGTCTTGCTCCTCTCGGTGTACGTGGCGGCCTCCGCGGCGATGGCGGTCGCGCGCGAGCGAGAACACGGGACGGTCGAGTTGCTGGCCTACGGTCCGGTCAGCGCATTTTCGTATCAGCTGGCCAAGTTCACGAGCCACGTGCTGCAGTACGCATTCCTCTTAGTGCTGCTCTTGGGAGCCTATCTGCTGCTGGCGGCGAGGACCGGGCTTCATTTGCGCCCCACCGCTCTGCTGGCGATGGCGCTGTCCATCGGTCCCGCCGCGGCGGCCACCGCGCTCAGTCTGCTGGTGGCGGCGCTCGTCCGGCGTGTGCGGCCGACGATCCTCTCGGTGTTGGGGTTGGCCTTTGGTGCGGTGGGACTGCAGGTCGCCGGGGATGTCCTGGCGCGGCTACCCGCCCCAGAGTTCCACGTGAATCCCGTGCAGGTATTGCGGTGGGCGGCATTTACGGGATCGTCCATCACGCAGTGGCTCTTGCCTTTTGGTTACGTCGATCGGGTGCTGTCGGTGACGCTGCGCGGAGATCTGACCGGAGCGTTCGGTGCGGCTGTGGCGGCCTGCGCCTATGCCGTGGTGGTGCTCATCCTCGCCGCCGCAGCGCTGGACCGCACAGGGCTCCGGCGATGAACCGTGCGCTGTTCGCCGTGCTTCTCGCCCTTCTGCTCCTCAGTGCGGGGACCGCGCGGTCTCAGGTCCCCGTCAAAGAACGGCAGTTCGTCTACGGGATCAATGCCTTCGCGTGGGCCGGGTACGCAGGATCGCTGTCGGCGAAACCGTCACACACCATCTACGTACTAGCCGGTCATCGCAGCATGGTGTCCCCGCGCGAAACGCTGGTCTACTTCTGGCCTATCACCGGAGAATACCGCGCCGATTGGTCCGGGCTCAATGCCAGCGTGCCGGGAACTCTGGAGGTGTGGAAGTCCGGACGCGCGGCCGCCGTGCTGGCCCGGCAGATGTACGTCCTCCAGTACCCCAACGGTCCCGACAGCGAGCCCGCGGTGCTCTATGTCGGCGAGGAGGCCGAGCGCCGCTATCGCGCGTTCGTAGACGCGCGGGAGCGGTACCGCGACGCTCAGGTCCGATACCTGGAAGCCCGCGGCCGGTATCTCGAGGCGCTGGACAAGGCGGTGGCCGCGCGGCAGCACGGAGCCCCAGTGACGCTGCCCTCGCCCCCGGAGGAACCTCCGCCGTTTAGGCTATTCAGTAGTGAGGTCCACGACGGCTTCCTGATCGACCTGCCACCCGGACAGTACACGATCCGAGTTCGCGGTTCTGACGGACAGGTGATTGCAGGCAGTCAGCGCTCGTTGGTGGCTTTCACTCATCGCCGCGAGGCGGTGGGATTTACTATTGTTCCGCAGACCCGGTGGACCGTTCCCGAACGTGCCGATGAACCATCCTCCACGATCTACGCCCGGCGGGACCAGATCCTGTACTTCCAACCGTTCGCCGCCCGCGAGTACAGCGATCTGGCCTACGCGCGGCTCGCCAATCCGCAGAGCGCGGAGGGCCGGTCCGACGCTTGGCGCTGGGAGTACACGCAGTCGCTGGCTGGCACTCAGTTGCAGGTGGCCGGAGGATCGGGAGTCGAGGCGATCCCCGGTCGGCCGTACCGCGTCGAGCAAAAGACCGGCGAAGCTTTGGGGTACGAAGTGATCGAGCCGCCGGCCGGGCAGCCCGCCGATTTCGCTGGCTTCAAGGTGCGAGTCCAAGGGACGATGAGTCTCGTCTTACTCGATCCGAACGGTCGCCCTGTGCCCGGCAGCGAGCGGATCGTACGAGTACCTCATCTGCGCACGGCATGGCCACTGGGCATCATTCCTCTGCTTCCTCTCACGCTCGGCGCGGCGGTGGTGGCGTGGCGACGTGAGCAGTTCCGCCACGCATCGCGTCCTCGCGAGGGCTAGGTGCCGCGTCCAATTTTCGTCACGGTGGGCGGGATCGTCGCCGATCTCATCGTGCCCATTCAGTCGTTTCCCATCACGCCCCAGGTGCACCAAGTGGTGGAGCGGCTCTCGCTCGAGCCAGGAGGGCTCGGGAACTGTCTGATCGTCGCCGCCCGGCTGGGCATGCAGGCTGTGGCGCTTGGCTGGGTGGGGCAGGACAGCTTTGGTGATCAGGTCATCTCGTCGCTTCGTCACGAAACGGTGGACGTGGAGGGCGTCCTGCGGCTGCCGGGGCGGTCGACGGTGTCGACCGTGCTCGTGGATCGCCAAGGCCAGCACGTCTTCGCGGGCAGCATGGGAGTCCGTGGTCCGGAGCACCTCCCTCGCGAATGGGACCACATCGTCGCCAGCGCAACCTGGGTGATGAGCGATGGATGGGTGTTGGTGCAGAATCCGGATCCCATCGAGGAAGCGCTCGTCCATGCCCACGCCCATGGGCGCACGACGGTCTTTGATCCCGGTCCTCTCCTCCACCGCGTCCCAGACGAGCGCATCGCGCGGGTCTTCGCCGCGACGACGGTGCTGTTGCTAACGGAAGAGGAAGCCGTGCGCCTGGTCGGAGCCGGCCCGCCGGGGCAACTGGCAAAGAGGCTCCTCGACCGGGGGCCTTCGATCGTGGCGCTCAAGCGCGGTCCGGAGGACGCTCTGATCGTCACGCGATCCGAATCGTTCGTGCAGCCCGCGTTTCCCGTCACGGTGCGCGACACGACCGGGGCCGGCGACGCATTCGACGCGGCCTTCATCGCCGGCCTGGCCTTCGAACTGCCATTACGGACAGCGGCGACGCTGGCGGCCGCCGCCGGGGCCGTGGCGGTGTCCAAGCTCGGCACCGGTACAGCGATGCCGGCCCGGGAGGAGATCGTGGAGTTCAGCGCGGCGCGCCAGCTCGGGATCGATCTGCCCCCGCGCCCAACGGCCTACCCAGGAGGTGTGATGTGAGTCGGAAGGTGATCCTGGACTGCGATCCCGGTCACGACGACGCCATGGCGATTCTCCTCGCGGCGAAGCGGCTCGACGTGGTGGGGATCACGACCGTCGCCGGCAACCAGAGTATCGACAAAGTCACGACGAACGCGCTGAAGGTCGTAGAACTCGCCGGCCTCACGCATATTCCGGTCGCCCAGGGGGCGACGTATCCGCTGGTCCGCGCGCCGCGGCACGCGCCAGAGATCCACGGCCAGACCGGGCTGGACGGACCGGACCTGCCAGCCCCCCGTACAAAGGTGATGAAGGGGCACGCCGTGGACTTCATCGTCGACATCGTGATGCGCACCGACGGCGTGACGCTCGTGCCTACCGGACCGTTGACCAATATCGCCTTGGCGCTGCGGAAGGAACCACGGATCACGAACCGCGTCCCGGAAATCTGCCTGATGGGCGGCTCCCGCACGCACGGCAACGTTACGGCCGCGGCGGAGTTTAACATCTACTTTGATCCGGAAGCGGCGCATGCGGTTTTCACGAGTGGCATTCCGATCAAAATGGTCGGCCTGAACGTCACGGAGCAGGTCATCGCCACGCCACAACGCCGCCAGCAGCTGCGGGCGCTGGGCACGCGGGTGGCGCAGGCCTCAGCCGAGATGCTGGACTTCTACGGCGGCGCCGTGGAACGCGCCTATGGGGGGGCTGGGGGCGCCATGCACGATCCGCTGGCGGTCGCGGCGCTGATCGATCCAGGGATCCTGGAGTTTGAACGAATGCATGTCGCGGTCGAACTGGCGGGGCAGTACACGCTGGGCCAAACGCTGTGTGATGACAGGTTTCTGCGCGCTGGGGCCGGACGGGAGGCCGCGGTTCGGCCGGGTGCGCCCCCCAACGCGGAGGTCGCGGTCGCAGTAGACGCCGAGCGGTTCTTCACCCTCTTCTTGGCCGTGCTGCGAGAATACGCGTGACCCGTCAGAGGTGGGTGCTCAGGAGCCGGCGGGCCTCGGCTTCCAGCTGGTCAGTAATGGTGGGGACCCCCTGGTGCTGGAGCGTGATGGCGGCAGAGATGGCGCCGTACAAGCCCGCCGCCGCCGAGTGGTGCGTGCGATGGTAACCGACCAGCAGCCCGCCGCTGTACGCGTTGCCCCCTCCCGTGACGTCGACGGGTGGCCCCAGCGAGATCGCATCGACGTGCTGAGCCGCCGCATCGTCGCGCGACCGGATGAGCGAGCCCTCCCGCCCCATGCGAATACTGACCAGTTTTGCTCCCGCTTCCAGAAAGGTCACGATCCAGCGCTCGGGCGGCGCCGGCCCCAGCATGGCCGTGCACTCTTCAGCATTGGGCGAGATGATATCCACGGATCTGACCAAGTTCAGCACGCGGGGTCGCTGCTCGGCCACGAGATGCCAGGGTGCAGGTTCCCAGAGAATGAGAGCGCCGGCCGCCCGGCGCATCGCGGCGACCAACGCGGCCACGCCGTCCAGGTCCACCGTCATCAGGTGGAAGCCCTGGGCCTCCGGATAGGCCGTGACCTGATCGGGGGTCGGCGAGAAAGTCGGGAATTCATGCTGCGGGGACTGGAAGATCTCGGTCCTGTGCTCGCGTGCGTCGTAGATCTGCCAGGCGCGCGGCGTCGTGTGCGGAAACCGCCGCACGCTGCGCAGGTCAAAGCCCATCTGCTGCAGCACGCGCCAGAGCTGTGCCGGGAAATTGTCTCCGACGCTTCCGATCAAGCCCACGTTTTTCGTCCAGACCCGCATGCCGGCGGCAGCGTGCGTCGCTGCTCCGCCGAGGATGCCGGGCTGCGACTGCCCGTCGCTCGTGACGATGTCGTCGATGATGATGGTGCCGACCGCGACAAACATCGCTCGTCAGCGCTCTCGGCGCTGTGGGCTCACGCGGGCGAAGAGCAGCCACGCGGCCAGCGCAGGGATAATAGTCAGGCCGAACGCCGTGTGCAGACCGCGCCACTCGTAGATCAGGCCGGCCATGACCGCGCCCGCGCTCGGTCCCAGACCCATAAGCGCCGCACCGTAGAAGGCCTGGGCAGTGGCGCTCCATTCCGGCCGCGTCAGATCGCGGACCAGCAAGACTCCCGCGACCTCCAGACACGCAATGGCAATGCTGTGCAGCAGTTGCAGCGGGAGGAGCGGCCAGGGTGAATGCAGCAGGGCGTACAGACCCCAGCGGATGGGGAGCACCAGCAGGCCGACACTGACAAGACGGGACACGCCGAAGCGATGGATCAGGGAGTGCATATTGGCCATCAAGGGGACTTCGCCCACAGCGGCGATGGCAAATGCGGCGCCCAGCGTCCAGGCGGGTCCGCCGAGGTCGCGCACAAATACGGCCAGAAAGGTGTTGTTAACACCCATGCCCATGCCGGTCAGCGCGGCTGCCGCCACCAGGGGCCCCAGTCCCGGCGCGGCGGTGAAGTGGGGGAACAGCAATCCAGACGGCACGACGGGCCGCCTGTCCCGCGGCAGCCATGCCGCAACGGCCGTCGCCGCCAGCGCGAGGGCGGCATGAATCGGCGGGATCAGCTCGGGGTGGGGCTGTGCTACTTGCCACCCGATCAGAAATACCGCCACGGAGAATCCAAGCGACCCCCACAACCGGACACGCCCGAAGCCCCGATCGTTCGACCCGAGGTGCGTCAGGGCGAGCGCCGTCACCAGCGGAAGAATCCCGGCACGCATCACGGCCACGGCACACATGGCGAGCAAAAGCAGCACGAACTCGTGCGCCGCCCACAAGCCGACCGAGGCGGCGACCAGTCCGCCACAGGCCACTGTGAGGAGCCGTTTCGTCTGTCCAGTTTTGTCGGCCAGCACGCCCCACATCGGCTGGGTGAAAACCTGCACGACGGGAAGTACGCCGAGCACGATGCCGGTTTGGGCCGGGGACAAGCCGCGGGCGAGCAGCGCCAGCGCCATGAAGGTGATCGCGGCAATGTTCATGTAGATGGTTGCGAAAAAGATGAGAAACGCTGCAGAACCGGCAGGCATTGTTCCGGTGTTCTTGATCGCGCCGGTCCACTCCTGGAGCGCGCCCGGTGGCTGTGACGGAGAGCCGACCTATTGATGCGCTTGCCGTGTCGGCGGCGTCGATTGACCATGTCATCCGCGTCCGGCATCTGCCGGCATTCGATGAAAAGGTTCTCGGGGCGCTGGTGGGCCGGCTGCCCGGCGGTACGATGGCGAACTTTGCCTGCGCGCTCAGCCGGCTGGGAGGCCACGCTGCCTGGACGGGGACGGTCGGTGGCGACCTTGACGGAGCGATGCTCCTAGAAGATTTCCGGCGCTTTCGAGTCGACACCCGATGGGCCAAGGTGGACCACAAGCGGCATTCCAACTTCACCGTCATTTTTCTGGGGCCATCGGCGGAGCGCGCGATTGTCGTGGTTCCGTCCATCCGGGAGCGGCTGCCTGCCGGCGCCACGCTGAGGCGAAGATTGGCGCGGGCCCGGTTTCTTTATCTGTCGCCGCACGATCTGGCATTCGCGGAACGGCTCGCAACGAATGCCGTGGGGACGGGATGCCGGGTCGCCGTCGAGGTTGAGCCGACAGCGGATCTCACATTCGCGCGGGCCCGATTGCTGCTGCGGCACACCGATGTCCTGGTGTTCAACCGCGCCGGCCTGGCGAGGTTCCTGGGACTCCGGGAGCGGATTTCGCACCGGCAGGCCGAGCGACATGCGCTGCGGCTCCTCTCCCACGGACCCCGCTACGTCGCGGTGACGTTGGGCCGCCACGGCGCGATCCTGGTTGGACAGGATGGGGTCGCGGTCCACCCCGGGTTTCGCGTTGATGCTGTCGACACGACTGGAGCGGGAGACTGCTTTGGCGCAGCCTTCATCCTCGGCCTCTGTCGGGGATGGCCGTTGCCGGCCATCTCCGCGTACGCGAATGCGGCCGCGGCGCTATCCACGACCGCTGTGGGGCCGCGCGGCTTCCTGCCGTCGGATCGAGATGTGCGCCGCCTGTTGGGTTCCGGGGCGGGGAGGCAGATATGACATATGCGCGTGCACCGCGGCCCGTCACCTTTCCGGACGCGCTGGCGCCGGAAGCCCGTTTCCTCATCCGGAGAGGACGGGTCATCGACCCGGCGCACCGGGTCGACGCGATCAAGGATCTGGCCATCGCGGGTGGGACCGTCCGGGAAGCGGCCGAGACGATCCTCCCCCAGCGGGGCGATGGAGTAATCGAGGCCGACGGATTGTTTGTCCTGCCCGGGATCATCGATCTGCACTGCCACTTCCATGATCTCTTCGACGTCTCCACGACGCCAGCCACCGAGGTGGTCGGCGCTGGGACGGTCGTCGCGCTGACGCCGGGCGCCGGCAACACGCTGATGGCACCAGCGCTGCTGGGTGCGGAAGTGGACCGCGGGCTGCCGCTGCACGTGGGATGTTACATCGGCGCCGCGGCAGTGCTCTCCACCCGGGCTTCTCCAGAACAACTCATCGCCTACTTCCGCGGCGAGCTGCCCGACACGACGCAATTTCAAGTGATCAGCCGCAATCCGATCACCAACGCGACGGGCGCCCTAGCCATTGGCCTGAAGGATCACATGGGGCACTGGATTCTCAGCGACGACCACCTGGAGGCCTGTTTTGCGATCACCCAGCAGGCTCAGCTGTTGTTCATGTCGCACTGCCAAGATCCCGAACATGCGGAGCGCCTCGCCCGCCACAGCCGTGGACGGCGGGTGCTGCTGACGCACGCCACCGCCGCCGGATCGGGAAGTCATGGCGATGCGGTGGCGAGTCTCGAGCATGTCCTGGCGCTAGCAAGAGACTATCCCGGCGTCACGCTGGATTTCACCACCGCCCACCTGCGGAGATCACGGGGCCTGCGCGACGGGATCTTGATCGACGAGCGCGCACAAGCCACCGCGTGGGATGCCATCGCCCGCGGCCGGTGCCACCTGCTGACCTCCGACGGGCCGTGCAACGCGACGATGAAAGGCTTTGGGGATGCGCGCGAGAACATCCCGTGTCTGCTCGAACTCGCCCAAGAGGGCGTCGTCTCATTGCTGGATGCCGTGGCGATGATGACCGTCAATCCGGTGCGGTTCGCATCCGAGGCCACCGGGCAGCGTTGGTGGACTGAGGAGCTGGGCCATCTCGGTCCGGGTGCACGCGCCAACGTGGTGCTCGTCGAGCCGCAGGCGGGCCGCGCGGTGATGACATTGGTCGAGGGTCGGATCGCGGCCTTCGAAGGACGCTGCGTCCGGGCCGCGCACGGTGTCGGCGGATGGGTCAGCCGCACGGGTCTGCGATCGAAGCTTGGGGTCGGGGACCTGCCGTTCTTTCAGACGTGACAGACCCTCACCCGACCCTCGTCCCCGCGAGAGGTGTCTGAGGAGATCCGATGAGACGGTTCCTGATCGATACTGACACGGCGTCCGATGACGCGGTCGCCATCCTGATGGCGCATCGCTGGCCCGACGTGCAGGTTGACGCGGTAACGCTCGTGGCCGGGAACGTCCCGGTGGAAATGGGCGCCAGGAACGCCGGCTACACCATCGAGCTGTGCGGGAAATCCACGCCCGTCTTCCTCGGCAGCCCGCGGCCGTTGCTGCGGGAGCCGTCCTGGGCGTTCTTCTTCCATGGACCGGATGGCATGAGCGGGATGAACTACCCAGCACCGAAGCGACCGCCGGAATCGGAGCACGCGGTGGACGCGCTGATCCGGCTCATCCGGTCGCGACCGAATGAGTACACGTTGGTGACCTTGGGGCCACTGACCAACATCGCGATGGCGCTGCGCAAAGCACCCGACCTGGTCCAGAAAGTGCAGCATTGTTACGTCATGGGTGGCGCCGCCTGCACCGTCGGCAACATCACGCCAGCGGCAGAGTACAACATCTGGGTCGATCCGGAAGCCGCGCGCGCCGTCGTCCATTCGGGCTTGCCAATCTTCATGGTCGGGTGGGAGCACTGCCGCGGCAAGGCGGCGCTGGATGAGGCCGACATGAAACACGTCCGGAGCTTCCGGACGGCTTTCGCCGATTTCACGTTGGACTGCAACAAAGCGGCGTTGAAGGCGGCGACGGAGTGGTTGGGCGATCCAGGCTTGACGTTGCCAGATCCGGTCACAATGGCGATCGCTCTTGACCCCTCGGTGTGCACGGCACGAAAGAAGCACTACGTTGATATCGAGACCGGAAGCGACCTCACGCGGGGGATGACGGTCGTGGACCAGAACGGCGTCTTGAACAAGGAGCCGAACGTCGAGGTGTGCTGGGCGATTGATTTTGGAAAGTGGAAGGAGGCGCTGTACCGGATGCTGCGCTGAGGAGCGGACAGTGGCATCCAAACGGGGTCGGGGTTACCCCGGCAGATATGCACCGATTGGCAAGCGAAGAGGGGCGATGGCATCATCAATCCCTCTATCCGTGTCGAGGATGAGGGAACGAGGTGTTGTCGGATCTGTCGGATTCTCGCGGACCGTGCCCTGTTACGACAGAAGAGACCGTGGGCAGCTCGAACGACTCCTTTCCCGCCCTCATGGTGAGGGGCGTAACCCCGCGGTAATCCCCGTCCATCCTCCGGTCGCCCGCCACACTGTGACGCACACCGCACCCCACCCGCTCATCATGGCGAACAGTCGCACTACCCACCCGAAGGGGAGGGCAAAGAGCAGGGCCAAGATCACGGTGCCGAGGGCGACCGTGAGGTGGAGTGATGTCGAGAGGTTCTTCCCGCGCCCAATGGGCACAAGAAGCACTCTGCCCAGCGCCGCGGCCACAAACGCCTGCGACGGGTAGACGCCAGCGGCGAACACAAACGCGATGGCAACGGCCAGCGGGATGCCGATTACGGTCGCGGTGAGCACTGCACACACCACCGGGAAGGCGAGGAGTACCACGACACCAACCAGGAGGCTGTGGGGAAACCGCCGGAGCGCCATTGTGGAGATCTCGCGGGCGCGGTGCGGGAGCACGGTGACGACAACCAGTCCGATCAACAAAAGCGCCAGAGCTTCCCAGACCCGGAAGACGAGCGGGACGGCGAGGCCCAACAGACGGGTCTGTCGCCGCATCGGGCGAGCCACTCTCTCGATCTTGCCCTTGATCACTGCGCCGGTTCGCACGTCTGCGGGAAGTTCAGCCGAATAGCGCACATCACCATCGATTTGAGCCGTGGGCATGATTGTCAGGTGGCGAGCATCCACGCGCAGTCCCTTCCCGACCCGCCCGGCGACCACCACCGTGTCTCCAATCAGGCGGGCGAACCGATCCACGTTTGCGGCCACATAGACGGTCTCTCCGCTAGCGAGCAGGTCTCGCCCAATGTGCGCCTGCTGGCGGATGTAGATCTCTTGGCCGATGGCGAGAGCGTCAATTCTGACCGCACTCTCTATGGCCACGGACTGCCCCGCGACCCGCACGGTTCTTCCGACAGGGCCCGCGATCCGCACCTCCTGTGCTGCGGCGAGGATCCCGCCCGTGACTGCACCGGTAATCGTGACCACGCGGCCTGCGGCTGCGACATCGCCATCGATACGGCCTGTCACCGTGACGGTTTGACCGGCGGCATACAGGTCATCGGACAATCCCTCAGAGGCGGTGACCGTCTCCCCATTCTGGAAGACGAAGGCCCACGCCGCTAGCGGCGTCCCTACGACGAGCACCAGGGCCAGCACCGCACCGATACTGCGGATCCACACGGTAGGGTCCCCTCCCGGAATTGGACTGTGTCTTCCCGTGACTTACACGAGGCCCGCCCGAGTGCCTGCCCCCGGTGGCCGTCTCAGGACGTTAACGGTCACGGGCTGACCCGTCGGAGGTTGCCGCAACAAGGTTTGCGGCGCTTCTCCTCCACTCTGCGAAGTGACGCACTCCCCGATCTTGAAACGCTGGGAAGCGGTGTGGGGACTCGTGAGCGAAACAGCGGGATGGCGTCCTACGGTTTGCGGGGAGTCCAATTCCGGATCGGCAGAAGTGTATCCACGGGCGCGTAATCATCTGTCAACACCGGGACGTCCGCGCTTTGAATCGCGCCGTCGTAGTAGTCCCCCGCGTAGGTCCGAAACTCCGGAAAGGTGACCCGCCGGGCGACCTGTCGCGCCTTCGAGAGAATCTCCCAGCGCGTGAGGCCCCGTTGATCAGAGGCCACTAAGATGATGTTGCGGAGCGTGTCCACATCGCGACTCGGTTGAAACCCTGTCGGGAATGGGTACAGTCCACCGAAAGCGGTCGCAAACGTCTTGTACATCGCCCGGAACAGAGCACTCTGTGGGCCCTCGAGCGCGCCGATGAGGTTGGAGACAATGATCCCACCGGGGGCTAAGCGGGTGTGCGCGAGGTGCACGAACTCGCTCGTGGTCAGGTGGAAAGGAATGGACTCCGCAAAGTACGCGTCCAGGAGGATCATGTCGTACTGCTGAGCCGTTTTGCGCAGAAAGAGGCGGCCGTCTTGGACCGTGATTCGCAGACGCGGGTCCTCGCGGACCGCGAAATACCGATGCGCCACCTCGACGACTTTTGGGTCGAGTTCCGCGACGTCGATCGTCATTTGTGGGTAATCTCGCCAGAATCGTTTCTGGACCGAGCCGCCCCCGAGCCCGACCATGAGCACCCGCATCGCCTGAGGCCGGAAGAGCAGCCCTAGGTGCATGTACCCCGCGTACAAGAAAGGGCTGTCAAAGGGATCCGCGAGGTACATGCCGCTCTGCAGGGACCGGTCAAACCGCAGGTACCGGGAGACCCCGTCTTCAGCGACGATAATGTGATGGTAGACACTATCCGTTTCTAAGACGACCCGGTACTCCGCGGCTCGTGCATTCGCCCCGACCGCCAGCGCGAGGACGACCAGCCCCCAGGCGAGACGGAGGGGTCTCGAGCCAGGAGCTACGTTCCTCGCCGCGCCGTCTCCGACCCGATGCGCAGCAGGGCCGAACGTCGTTCTCGACGCGCTCGCCTCACGACGTCGCATCTCTCCCCTCCCTTTCCGCGGTTCCCAGATTCCCAATCATGTACCCGAAGATTCCGGGTTCGACGACGTTGGCCGTCAACTGCGACAGGACCACGATGCCGCGGTCAAAGGGGCAGCGGAGGATTTCGAGCTCTTCGAAGGTGTAGGGGCTGACAATGCGTCCTAACACCTGCCCGCCGGCGACGTCCGCGCCGATTGTGGTGACTTCAGGCAGCAGTAGCCCACCGTGATGCGGGCGCAATGTGGCGATTTCCCGCAGCACGATCTGTGCCGGAGGCGGGGTGGGATCATCGGGAAGCATCCGCAGGGTTTTCAGGATGTTCGCGAGTCCCGCGATCCCGCGGCGAACGTAGCCGGTTTGATCCACATCTCCGCCGCCTAATTCCACGACAACTGAGGGGATATTGTGTGCGCGCGCGACGCTGATGGACGTGCCGGAGGGCACGTCTTTCGGCCGGTACAACAGGCGCGAGCCAAACGCGCGGGAGAGGGGCTCTGCGTTGATGATGTAGACATAGTCGACGGTCGGGTACGCGCCCCCGGCGTGGAGGTCGACGTAGAAGTCGAGTCCGGTCAAGAATCCTTCGGCCATCTTGTGGGCCATCTGTTCGGTGAGCATCCCGTCAGGGTTACCGGGAAAGACGCGGTTGAGGTTCATCATATCAATGGGGGTGTTCCGCGTGATCGCCGCGTACGAGAACGGGTTGGCGACCGGCAGTACTCGCAGCCGCCCAGCTAGGCCGCGGAGATCGTACGATGTGAGGAACCGGTACACGATTTCCACGCCGACGGCTTCCTCACCGTGAATCGCCGCCGAAATGCCGAGCACCGGCCCGGGCCGATCGCCAGTGACCTCGTGAACGGGCAGGACCAACTCCGTGCCGCTCGCCAGCGTCGAGATCGGGATGGGTCGGTACGTTCTCGTAACCATGGATCTGCCTCCCAATACTATTGTGGCCTGAACCGGGGATCGAGCAGGTCGCGAATCCCGTCGCCCAACAGATTGAAACCGAGTACGGTGGCCATGATCGCCAGGCCGGAGAAGGTGGCGATGTGGGGCGCATCCCGCAAGTAGCGCGTCCCAAACGCGAGGGTCCACCCCCAAGACGGCGCGGGCGGAGGCACACCCATCCCAAGAAAAGACAGAGTGGATTCCGCCACGACCGCAGAGCCCATCCCCAACGTGGCCAGAATCACCACCGGGGACGACACGTTGGGCAGGATGTGGCGGATCACGATGTGCAGATCTCCGGCCCCGATGGTCCGCGCGGCGTCGACGTACGCACGTCCTTTCTCCGCCAGGGTGGCCGCCCGCACGACACGTGCGTATTGCGTCCAGGACACCAGGATCAAGGCGGCAATCACGCTTCCCACGCCCGCGCCGAAGACGGCGACTAGCGCGAGAGCCAACAGAATCGCGGGGAACGCCAAGAAGATGTCGACGACGCGCATGATCGTCGTATCGATCCCGCGTCCGTAGAAGCCGGCCGCCAGCCCCAGGGTGACGCCGATGCCGACGGCGCCTCCGACGGATGTCACCGCCACGAGTAAAGACGACCGCGCCCCATACACCAATCGCGCCAGCAGGTCCCGTCCGAGGTGATCGGTTCCGAGTGCGTGAGCACCAGAGGGTGGAGCTAGACGCGCGATGATGTCTCCGCCCTGGGGGTCCGCGCGTGTGAAGAGGCGAGGGACGGAGGCCACCAGCAGAATCACCGCAAGCAGCCCAGCGCCCACCCACCCCGACACCGTCAGCCGCCGGCGAGGAGCGGAGATCTTACTCGTAGCGGATGCGCGGGTCAATAAACGCATAGAGAACGTCCACCACACCGTTGACCAGGGAAAACAGCAGGGCGAGGACCAGGACCGCGCCCTGCACCACAGGAAAGTCTCGCTGGCCGATCGCCTGCACCACGAGCCGGCCCATTCCCGGCCAGCCGTAAATCGTTTCGGTCACAACCGCCCCGCCCAGCGCACTGCCGAACTGAAGGCCCACAATGGTCACGACGGGAAGCAGCGCATTGCGCAGGGCGTGGCGGGTGAGCACGACCCGCTCGCGCTGCCCCTTCGCTCGAGCCGTGCGCACGTAATCTTCCTCTAAAACCTCAAGTAGTGCCCACCGTGTGACGCGGCTGAGCAAGGCGAGGTTGAAGAAGGCCAAGGTGACAGCAGGCAGGAGGAGGTGGCGGAAGCTGTCCGTGAGGCCGGTGAGGTTGCCGGTGGCAATCGCCGCGATGAGCGGGACGCCCCGACCGAACGACGGGAGCCAGTTTAGTTTCACGGCAAATAGCAAAATTAAGAGGATGCCCAACCAGAAGACCGGGACCGACACGCCCAGCTGCGCGACCAGCATGGCTAGCGTATCCGGAAACCGTCCCCGCCGCCGGGCGGCGAACACGCCGAGAGGGATGCCGCACCCCACGGCCAGCACGAGCGATGCGACCGCCAGCTCTAGGGTCGCGGGCAGGGTCGAGCTGATCAACCCCAGCACCGGAGTGTGCAACGTCACCGATGTCCCGAAATCTCCCCGGGCCATCCGCAGGAAATACAACCCCAGCTGTATCGGGATCGGGCGGTCCAGACCCAGGAGGTGGCGAAACCGGGCGAGTTCTGATCCTGAGACCTCCTGACCCAGTAACGCGATCGCCGGATCGCCCGGCAGCAGGAGGACCAGGGCGAAGGCAATTGTTGCAGCGCCGAGCACGACTGGAACGAGCAGCAGCAAACGGCGGACGAGGTAGCGACCCATATGGAAGCAATGAGGAGTGACCCGGCGATCCTCTAGCCGGCGGCCTTACGGCACGCTGGTGTTCCACAGGGCGCGGAAGTTTCCCGTGGGATTGGGCACAAAGCCCACCACCCTCCGCTGAACCGCGACGACATAGCCCTGATACGTCAAGACGTAGTAGGGGAGGTCTGTCGCGATGATCCGAGCCACCTCGCGATAGATCCGCGCGCGGTCGGCTGGGTTCGACTGCTGTCGCCCCTCGTTGAGCAACGCGTCTACCTGCGCGTTGATGTACTTTTCCCAGTTTTGGCTCCCCTTGCTGTTGAACTG
>MNEU01000047.1 GCA_001917855.1 Armatimonadetes bacterium 13_1_40CM_64_14
CAACAGGGCCGCCCCTGCACCCATGGGCATCAGTCTGTCGCTGGAGCACGCCTATAGCAGGCTGACGTCCAACCGCACGATGTCCGGGCGCAGGGTTCTCAAGACCCTGCGTCCGTTGTTTTTGGCGCAGGACATCATGCGTTGAAGGAGAGTCCGCCATGCCCGTACCAGAGCAACAAGAACACGTCGCTGCAGGTCTAACCATTTGCACTTTTGACGTACGGGACTACGGCTCCCTCGTCCGCGTGTCGAATGCCAGTTTTCCCGACGAGCCGAGGACGGCGGAAGAGTGGAGTTACGAGGACGCGCGCCTCGACCGATCGCGGTACCATCTCGAGCGCCATATCGCGGTCGACACACGCGACGAGATCGTGGGGCACGCCGGTCTGGGGCACATGCCGTGGAACTTCCATCCGCACAAATACTGGGTGGAGGTCTGCGTCCATCCCCGCCACCGCGGGCGGGGCGTGGGGGAGGCGCTGTGGGCCCGGCTCGTAGCGTCGCTGCGGGCGCGAGGTGCCCGCGTAGCGCGCAGCCACATCCGCGCAGACCACATCGACGGCGTACGGTTTGCGGAGCGCCGCGGGTTTGTGGAGGTGATGCGGAAGTGGGAATCGCGCCTGACCGTGGGCGCGTTCGACTTCGAGCGCTTTCAGCCGTTGCTGGACCGGGTGCTGGCCTGCGGAGTGAGGATGACCACACTCGCCGACGAGCGGGCCCGCGATCGGGACAGCCTCCATCGCATTTATGAAATGGAGCAAGAAATCAGTCGGGACGTGCCCCTGCCGGATGACTACACGCCGATCGACTTCACCACGTTCCTCGACCATGCGGTGACGACGCCGCTGGCCTTGAACGACGCGTTCTTTCTCGCGGTCGTCAATGGCATGTACGCAGGTCTGAGTGTGTTGTCCAAGGCCGCTGCCGGAGACTGGCTCACACAGGGGCTGACGGGGGTGCGCCGCCCGTTCCGCGGCCGCGGGGTGGCAACCGCGCTCAAACTGAAGACAATCGCCTACGCCCGGGGGTACGGCGCCCGGGAAATTCGGACCTATAACGAGATCAACAATGCGCCCATTGTGGCGATTAACGAGAAGTTGGGCTTCATCCGCAAGCCGCCGTGGCTGACGTACGCCAAGGAATTGGAAGGGTGATGACCATGCGGATGGTCAGCGACGTTACCCTGCGAGAATTCCGCGAGCCTGACTACCAGGCCGTGGCGCAGCTGCACACCGCCGCTTACCCGGATACTCCCACCACGGCGGCGGAAGTCCGCGATTGGGTCCGCGAGCAGGTCGACCGGGGTCTGCACAGCGAGTGGATCATCGCTGCCGAGCAGCGCACCGAGGCGGTAGTGGGCGGCGTCTGGTTCCATCAGCGGATGGTGCACCCGCAGAAGTACTTCCTGCGGGGCTACGTCCATCCCGACTGGGCGCACCGAGGGATCGGCCGCCGGTTGCTGGAGGCCGCTTGCGAGGTCCTCCACGCACGGGGCGCGCACGAGGTGAAATCGTTCGCGCGTGAGGATCAGCCCCGCAGCGTCGCGTTCCTCCAGCATGCCGGGTTCACCGAGATCGGTCGGGACTTCGAGTCACGGCTGCCGGTTGCCGCGTGCGACCTCAGGCCGTTTGCGGGGTATGTCGACCAGGCGCGTGCGTTGGGGATCGAACTGACGACGCTGGCGGACGAGTTGGCCCGCGACCCGACATGCCTGCGTGGTGTGTATCAGGCTCACTGCGCGCTCGGGTTCGCGATCCCGCGTGAGGATTCGGACCTCCCCGCTCCCGTGTCATTTGAGAAGTACCGCGCGTGGCAGGTCGAGCACCCGATGGTCCTCAAAGACGCCTACTTCCTAGTCAAACGGGGCGACGTGTTCGTGGGAGAAAGTGCGATGAAACGCAGCGCGGTGGACAGCAGGGTGCTGCACCAGGAACTCACAGCCGTGGTAGCGGAGTACCGGGGGAGAGGAGTGGCTACCGCCCTCAAGGTGTTGACAATCCAGTACGCGCAACGGTACGGGTTCCGAGAAATTCGGACGGTCAACAGTAGCCGCAATGCCGCCATGCTCGCGATCAATACGAAGCTGGGATTTGTGCGTCAACCTGAGTGGATTCTGTTCGTGAGGGCGTTGGCAGGCGAGGGGACGAGGTGAAGGACGCCGTGCCGAGAGCAGGAGCGCATGTCTAACCTTCTGGTTGTGGATCTTCCGGCCGCGCCGCACGCAGCCGGACTTGAGCACGGTCGCCAGGCGGGCGCGCTCATCGACGCTAACGTGGCGGTCTACTTCGACCGCTTCCGGCGCGAGGCGCAGCTGTCCGCAGACGAAGTCCGCGACCGCGCTCGGCGGTACCTGCGGGTCGTCGAAGAGCGCGAGCCGGCGTACGTCGAGACGATGCACGGGGTGTCCGAGAGCAGCCGGGTGCCACTCGTCGACCTCGCGGTCCTCAACATGCGCTATGAGCTGATCTACAGCCAGTACTCGGCTATCAATCAGGGCACGGGTGTGCACGTGGCCGGCGGGTGTACGGCGTTTGCCGTCACCCCCGAGGCCTCCGCCGACGGGCGTCTGTGGCTCGGGCAAAATTGGGATTGGTTTCCGGAGGTCCACGGGCTCGTGATGCGCGTGCGGCGGGATGATGGTTTCACCGTGGCGGCATTCACAGAGGCCGGCATCGTCGGGGGCAAAATCGGGATGAATTCGGCAGGCCTGGGCCTCGTCATCAACGGGTTGCTCTCTAATCGCGACGACTGGGCGCGACTGCACTTGCCATTTCACGTGCGCACATGGCACATGCTCCACTCTGCCTCTCTCGCCGACGCGGTCGCCGTCGTCACGAGGGAGGAGCGATCCTGCTCGGCCAACTTCCTGCTGGGGCAGGCCAATGGGCACGCTGAGGTCGTCGATGTGGAGGCGGCTCCCCACGCCACCTGCACCCTGGGGCCCACAGGAGGGGTCCTGGCTCACACCAACCACTTCTACGATCCCGAGGCGCTGGACATCCGGCAGCCGCTGGATGAAGAGACCACGTCCACGTACAACCGCGCGGCGCGCATCCGCCACCTCCTGGACGAAGGTCGGCGCGCGGGGACGCTGCACGCGACGGGGCTGATGGACATCCTCCGTGACCATGTGGGGTATCCCGACTCGATCTGCCGTCACCCCAACCCGGCCTTTCCCGACGAGGAACGTCTGGAGACGGTGGTGTCGGTGCTGGAGGATCTGACCGCCCGCCGGATGTACGTGGCTGCCGGGCCGCCGTGCCGAAGTTCCTATCAGGAGATCGCGCTGTAGGTGGAGACCCAGCTTGCGCCCAACGTGACGTTTGCGCTCGTCTTGATCGTTGTGGCCTTTGCCTCGGCGGTCAAAGGCGCGTTGGGCTTCGGGTTCCCTCTGATCGCCGTTCCGCTCGCCGCAAACCTCATCGGGGCACGCACCGCCGTGGTGCTCATCGCGATCCCGGTCGTCTTCGGCAATTTTCTGATCCTAACGCGGGGTGGCGGCAATACCGAGGAACTACGTCGCTTCGGCGGGCTGCTGGTGGGGGTGGTTGCGGGGACAGTCATCGGTGCCCAGTTGCTTGGCCGGCTGGACCTGGGCGTGGTGTCCTTGATCATAGGGATCGCGGCGGTACTGCTGGTCGTACTTGCCTGGGGGAATCTGATGCCGTCGATTTCCGCGCAAGCGCAGCGCGTGGCTGGACCCACGGTGGGCGTCACGGCTGGCGTGATAGGTGGGATTACGGGGATTTACGCTCCCCTGATCGCCGCCTACTTCCACGCCCTCCGCGTGGACAAACGCGCGTTCGTGTACTGGCTGACCGCCGCGTTTTTCCTCGGCGGCGCCGTCCAGGTGGGTAGTTACTGGCGGCTGGGACTCTACAGTTGGAAGCTGGTGACGTATGCTGTGGCGACATTCGTCCCTGTTGTCCTCGGCACGTGGCTGGGGTTTTGGATTCAGGACCGCTTACCCGTCACACTGTTTCGGCGGCTCGTCTTGTTGCTGGTGCTTGCCAGTGGGCTGAATCTCGTAAGGCCCAGTCTGTTGCTACTTTGGGTTCGGCTGGCGGGCAGATAGGAAGGTTTTCTTCAAATCCACAATGACCGGATGCCGGACGGACCGTCCATGTCAAGAAACCAGGTTGTCCTGCCGCTGTCGACGCTTCATCTAGAGCTATTCGTGACATCTCGAAAGAATCGGGCGCGTGTCAGCCGAATTCTCCAAAAAGTGCACCGCATTGCCCGCCGGCTTACTCAAGACGGAGGTGGAAAGGGCCCTGGGTCTTCCTGGTCGACTCCGAGTCACCGAACGCAAGGTTCCATGACTCCGGACTCTCCTGGATGTGAGGCCCCACGAAGATCTGTCGGTAGAGCTTGTATTCTACCCGAATCGGGTCCGCAGGCGAACCATCATCCGGCGAATCTGGAACGATCAGGAATTCGTGGAGACTGTGGGCCCGCTCGAGCGACTTATTTCCAGACGGGAGCTTGCCTACGGGGGACAGTCGCCAACGCTTCTCTTGACCAGATTTGAGGACGGTCCCTTAATCGGTTAACCCCGGCGGGCCATCTCCCATGATGCGATGTATCTGCCCCGAGCGTGTCGATGCGGCGAGGGCATCCAGCACCCGCATGTTGGCGACCGCATCCTCTGCTGGGAAACGCGGCAGCTGCTTCTCCAAAATGCACGTCCCCATGTGGTCGAGCATCAGGGTGTACTGATTGGTCCCGGGGAGTTCAACCCGGTCCTCCTGATTTCCGGTGCGCTCCACCACAACGGCCGGGTCCTCTTCCGGCTGGAACGGTCGAGGGACCGTGATGGTCCCGTCACTGCCGACGACCTCGCAGAGCTGTCGGTACGGCGCGCGTAGCCCGCAGTCGATCAGGGCAGTCGCCGTTGGGAACCGCAGCATGCCGGCGAGGCGCACATCGACGCCGCGTTCAAACGTGGCCGTCGACCACCCCGACTGGGGCTCGCCCAGCAGAAGGCGGCTGACACTCACGCAGTAGCACCCCACGTCCAGTAGCCCCCCACCGCCGAGGCCGGCATTCAGGCGGATGTCGTCGGCGCTCGTGACCCCGAACGTAAACGCGGCCCGGACCAGCCACGGTGTGCCGATGGCCCCCGATGTGAGCCGACGGCGCACTTCGTCCGTCTGTGGATGAAAACGGTACATGAAGGCTTCTTGCAAGAGCACCCCGGCGCGCGATGCGGCCTCGACCATAGTCTGAGCCTGCGCCGCTGTCAGCCCGAGCGGCTTCTCGCATAAGACATGCTTGCCGGCTTGAGCCGCGCGCACGGTCAACTCCATGTGCAGACTGTTGGGGAGCGGGATGTAGACGGCGTCCACGTCTGCATCCGCCAGCAGCGCCTCGTACGACGCGTGCACACGGGGGATGTTAAATTGTGCAGCCACCGTGCGGGCCCGGGCGGGATCGCGGCTCGCGACGGCATGGGCGATGCCGGTCCGGCTGCGCACCAGAGCGGGGAGGATCCGACGGACGCCGATCCGCGCCGTGCTCAAGATCCCCCACCGGACGTGCCGTACCATCAGGGCCACCTCGCGTGATCGCTCTCGACGTCAAAGTCCCGTAGCATCGACATCAACGCCCGCTCGGCACCGGAAGAAGTTCACCACGGTGGCGAGAGCCCCTGTTCTCTTTTCGTCATCCCGCCCCGCCCGCCCGCACGGTGCCCCGCGTTCTTGGCACCTTCCTCTCGTCGCCCGTCCACCTCCTACAAGGAGACCCGGCGGCGAGTGCGGAAAAAGGGAGGCGCCAGAAAGTTTGGAGGGATGACGTGGCACCGTTGCCGCCGTTCACGCCATACGAACGCAAATACCTCGCCGGAATCGTGCACCAAGTCTGGCGCGCCTGTCAGGTGTATGTGACTGTATCGATGGAGCGCGGGCCGAGCGGTGCCCGCCCCGCGCTGGACGAACTCACCCGATGGGCCGTGGCCCAACGACGCGAACTGGGTCCCCGGGGTGGCCTCCCTGACACGCTGAGTGCCATGGCGCTACGGGTGGGTCGGGAGCTGCTGACAGACGTCGAGACGATTAGCCGTCGTGTCGTGCAGATGGTGGCGGCCCTGGAGAAGTCCTCCCTGCCAGCCGATCAGTCCGCTGGACCAGTCTCATGGCCTCGCAACTCGGGATTACCCGCCACTTGCGCCCGCACATGTTGTGGCATGAGCGCTAATCCGGTGGGCATGGCTGGGCGGGGGAGTGCGCCCGTCCCGCTGGGTTAGTGGATCGATGGACTACGAGAACGCCTACCGCACGATTGCGCACCTAGCCCACCAGCCCAATGCTGCACAGGCCATCGTGAACTACCTGCATGACCATTTCACTGCATACTCCTGGGTCAGGCTGTACTGGGTCGAAGGATCTGACCTTGTGCTCGGCGAGTGGGTAGGTCCTGCGGCCACCGGACATAGGCGGATTGCAGATCGGCACGGGGTGTGTGGGGCGGCGGCCGCCTCAGGGCGGACGGAGGTCGTCGCCGATGTCTCCCGCGATCCCCGCTACCTTGCCTGCTTTTCTTCCACGAAGTCAGAGATTGTCGTCCCGATCTTCGCCGACAGGGCTGTTATTGGGGAGATCGACATCGACGGGAGCGCCCTCAACGCCTTCGGGGCCGAGGACCAGCGCTTCCTCGAGCGCGTCGCCGCGGTGCTGGTCGGCGTGCGCCTTGGCACCTCCGCCGCGCGCGCCGCAGGCCGCTAGCGGTGTCCAGGGGGCTTTCCGACAGGACGGCAATCATTACCGGCGCCTCCGGGGCGCTAGGCAGAGCCACGGTCCAGGAGTTCCTTGACGAAGGGGCGCATGTCGCCGCGTGCGACGTGACCGACCTGCCCCTTGACGCGTTGGGCCTAAGCGCAGAGGCTCGACGGCACTGCGTGCCCATGCGACATGACGTAACGACCGAAGAAGGGTGTGCCGAACTTGTGCTACACGCGCTGCGCGATCTCGGCCGGATCGATATCCTCGTCAACATCGTCGGCGGCTGGAAAGGTGGCACTCCCCTCCACCAGGTGTCGGTGGAGGAGTGGGATGCGATGTTCACCCTCAACGTGAAGTCGGCGTTCCTGTGTTCTCGAGCGGTACTGCCGTCCATGCTGGCGCAGCGGGCGGGGCGGATTGTCAGCATTTCCTCCCGCACCGCCGTGGTGCCCGTAGGCATGCAGGCCGCCTACAACGCGGCGAAGGCGGGAGTCATCGCCTTGACCCAGACGCTGTCGGAGGAAGTGAAACACAACGGGATCACGGTCAACTGCGTCCTGCCCAGTATCCTGGACACGGCGGCGAACCGCACGGCTTTCCCGAAGGCTGACTACGACCGGTGGGTGAAACCCGCAGACCTCGCGCGCGTGCTGGCGTTTCTGGCCTCGGATGGGAGTGCGTCGATTACTGGTGCAGCGATCCCCGTTTACGGACGCGCCTAACTGGTGTGCCCAGGCCCACGTCTGCGACGGTCGTGTCGGACCCGCCCTCCCGTCAACGCTTCCCGAGCAGCTGAGATCGACGGAAACAGCGCGCAGTGTGATCATTCACCATCCCGACAGCCTGCATAAAGGCGTAGCAGATCGTCGGACCCACGAAGCGGAATCCGCGACGGCGGAGATCCGCACTCATCGCCTCTGATGCCGTGGTCTGGGCCGGGATCTGCCGCACGGTGCGGTACCGCGCCACGACGGGTCGTCCCCCCACAAAGCCCCAGATGTAGCGGTCAAATGAGCCGAACTCGCGCTGCACTTGGAGGAACTGCCGCGCGTTGGTAATCGCCGCGCGGATCTTGGCGCGGTTGCGGATGATCCGCGGATCCGCCATTAGGCGTCGGACGGCGCGGGCGTCGAAGCGTGCGACGCGCTTGGCATCAAAGCCCGCAAACGAGCGACGCAGCTGCGCGCGTTTAGTCAGAATGATGGCCCAGCTTAATCCCGCCTGCATCCCTTCTAAGATGAGGAATTCGAACAGCTGGCGGTCACCATGCTGCGGTGTGCCCCACTCCCGATCGTGGTAGGTTTGCATGAGCGCGCTGTCATTTGCCCAGGGGCATCTCTGGACGCGCGCCATGGTGACGGTCTGCCTCCGCTGTCGATGCGAAATCAGGACGGGGGGCCAGCGACGAGGTTGCGCAAGGTCCCGATCCCTTCCGCTTCGGCCTCGACCGCGTCGCCGACGTGGAGAAACCGCGGGGGCGAAAAGCCCATCCCGATGCCTTCGGGGGTGCCGGTCGCCAAGATGTCTCCTGGCTCCAAGGTCAGCCCTTCCGAAAGCGTCGCGATCAACTGCGCCACGGTAAACAGCATCTTCGAAGTGTTGGAGTTCTGCCGGATTTCCCCGTTCACGCGGAGGACCAGGCGCAGCTGCTGGGGGTCGGGCAGGGCTGCGCGATGCACGATCCACGGGCCTAGCGGGGCAAATGTATCCAGCGCTTTCCCCTTGAACCACTGCCCATGCCGGCGTTGCAGGTCGCGGGCGGTGACGTCGTTCATGATGGTGTAGCCGAACACATAGTCCAATGCTTTCGCCACTGGGATATCCCGTCCGCGCCGGCCGATGACAGCGGCTAATTCCACTTCGTAGTCCAGCTGCTGGGTCGCCCGATGGTAGAAGATCGGCGCCTGCGGCCCGATGACACAGGTCGGTGGTTTCGTGAAGAACATGGGCGCGTCCGGGGGTGCCGAGCCGCTCTCCCGGGCGTGCTCCGCGTAGTTGCGGCCCACGCAGAAGATGTTCTTCCGTGGTCGGGGAATGGGCGCGAGCAACTTTACACGCGAGAGTGGGACGGACGTCCGCCCGGCCCCGACCCACGTGGCAGCGTCCCGGAGCAGTCGTACTAGGGTGGTCGTCGGCACCGTCGCGATGAGTTCAATCATGTCGGAAGGGACGGAAGTTTTTCTCCGGCGGGCCACGGCGCGCAGGTCCACCAGCCGGTCGTCGACGATGACACCAAGGGCCGTATCCCGCCCCGTTTGGTAGTTGGCCAGACGCATAGTTCGTCCTCCAGGTTAGGCCCGTTGCCCGGGCTTGGGTGTTCGGCAGGGGTGGTTCTGCGCATACCGAACGCTCCCTTCAGATTCCACCAGCGGTTTCCAAAACTGTCCTAAGGCGCATCTGGACGCGGGCGGGAGGATCTCATGGCAAAAGTCATGGTGTTTACGGGCACAGCTGACGGTCTGTTCGTTTTTGAGAGTGACGCCAAACGCGCAGCGTGGAAACGCCGTGGACACTACCTGGCCGGCCTCTCGGTGAATACCTTTGCCTGGGATCGCAAGACGAAAACCGCGTATGCGGCGACGTCCAGCGAGGGTGTCTTTGCCAGCAAGACCCTGGGGCGGAGCTGGACTCCTCTGAACGACGGTTTGCCGATCCGCAAAGTGTGGACCGTGGCCATCAACCCCAAGGACGCGGATGAGTTGTGGGTCGGCACGCACTTCAGCTACCTCTTTCACAGCAGCGACCGGGGGCGCACCTGGACGTTGCACCCTGGCTATTTGGCGGCACCCGGCGCAGAGCACCGGTACGGCGATTGGGCCTTTGGGACGATTGGCAACTCGCTCCATGGGATCCACATCGACACGGGCAATCCCAAGCGCATGGTCGTCGTCAGCAGCACGAATCACGGCGCGGTCCGCACAGAGGACGGGGGCCAGACATGGGAGCTCGCGCGAAAGGGCGTGTTCGAGTCGTGTCCAACCGCGGGGCAATCTGATCTGACTCGACCCGTGAGTGATGCCGACCACACCAAAGCGGTGGAGGAGCATTTGGCCAACGTGCATGCGTGCACCCACCGCATCGGGATTTCCCCGGCGGATTCGAGGGTGCTGTACCGCCAGCAGCATTGCGGAGTGTACCGCAGCGACGACTTCGGCGCATCGTGGCAGGACGTCTCAGCGGGGCTGCCCGACCGGCACGGGTTCCCACTGGCCGTGCATCCGCGGGATCCGAATACGGCCTATGTCGTTCCGGCATATCAGGGCAAGGGGTGCAAGAAGCACAACAGCTGCATTATGGGCGCGCTCGAAGTCTATCGCACCCGCACCGGCGGCCGTCGGTGGGAGAGACTGGCCGATGGCCTCCCCAAGAAAGTACACTGTGTCGTTCTGCGGCATGGGATGGACACAGATGCGCTGACACCCGCCGGAGTCTACTTTGCCACGACGAGCGGTGAGGTGTACGGCACGAACAGCGAGGGGGACTCCTGGGCGAGGCTAGGCAAAGGCTTGCCGCGCGTCCAGGGGGTCATGACCGCTGTGATCTGAAGTGGCTCTGTGGTCTGTGAGACAGCGCTCTCTTAACAGCGGGGACGGGGGGCGCCGCGTTAGGCTGGCGTCGGAATCCGCCGGCGAGGCAGTCGCGGAGCGTAGTCGCTGACGACGAAGTGGGATGGTCGAAAGGCGAAGAGATCGGTAATCGTGGGGTCCAGCGTGACGGTGGGCAAGCGTTGCGGTTCGGTCGCGAGCATTTCTCGCACGTCCTCCAGCTGATTCAGATAGATATGAGCGTCGTCAATCCAGTAGACCAATTCCCTTGCCCGATAGCCGGTGACCTGGGCGATCATGAGCGTCAAGGCGGCGTAATGGATGAAGTTAAAGACGAGCCCAACCGGCGCATCCGCGCTGCGCTGCCGGTGCGTGAGCGTGAGATCTCCGGTGCGCGAATTCACGTGGACATGCACCCAGCCGTGGCAGGGGGGCACGACGACACGGCGCGTGCCACTGCGGCCCGTTAACACGTACTGCGGGATCCACGGGGACAATTCGTGGTGGCGGGAGTCCGGTCGCTCTTTGATTTGCGTGATCAAGGTCGCCAGTTGATCGAATGGGGTACCCTCGGCAGCGGGAAAGCGGCGGAAGGCTGCACCATAGGATCCCGGCCCGAGGTCCCCGGGAGGCAAGTCGAATTGTCCGCAGCGTTCTTCGGTCACCCACCGATCCCACCAGTAACAGCCGAACTGTTCCAGTTCTTGTTGGGTCTGCGCGCCGTTGATGAACGCGCACAGTTCGGCGACCGCCTGGTGAAACGGGGAGAGGCGCTTGCCGTGGCTTGCCTCAGCGACGATGTCGCGTTCAGTGACGATGGGGAATCCGTTGGCAAGCGGGAAGCGCATTTCGTGCCCGATGATCTTCAACGCCGGGAGCCCGTGCTCGGTGGGGACCTCTTCGCCCGTCGTGACGATGCGGAGCAAGAGATCCCGGTACTGGGAGTCAGGCACTCGCTGGGCTAACGGTAGGTAGTTCACCATGACAATCGTTCACACGTGCCAGCGCCGACAACAGATGGACCCCCCGGCCACGACATTCAGGTTTTTAGACCCCAGGGAGGAGGTGCGGGCGAAGGGAGGAGTGGTGTCCGTGTGAAGTGACGTGGGGAGCCTGTCGTGGAGGCGTCCAAGAGCAGACTCGAAGGCTCCTCCCCCCTGCGGGTCTTGGGTGTATTCCCTGCCAGGGGGGCAATTCCTGCCCCGGATATCAACATGTTGTGGATAAGTTGGGGACAGGACCCCAGACCCTGCGCCGACCTGGTGTTCGCAATTTCAAAGGAGTCCCATTACCAGGGGCAGGGGACCTCTCGCCTACCGCCAAACACAGCCTCATGAGCGCCATCACCGACTTGGCGCGCCAAGTCCAGACCCGCCTAGCCCTCCGGACACGCCGCACGATCGTCGCCCCCGAACTCAGGCGTGCCGCCGTTCTGGTCCCTCTGCACGAGCAGGGCGGGGAGCCCTACGTTCTCTTCACGCGGCGCACCGAGACGGTCGAGACGCACAAGGGGCAGATCTCCCTTCCCGGCGGAGCTGCGGATCCAGGTGACGCCGATGCCCAGTCCACGGCGTTAAGGGAGGCGCACGAAGAGATGGGGATTCCCCCCACGCAGGTCCAGGTGTTGGGGGTGCTGGACGACCTGCCGACCACCATCAGCGGATTTGTGGTCGCCCCCGTGGTGGGGATCATTCCCTATCCGTTTCCCTTTCGGATTAACTCGGCGGAGATCGCGGAGGTTCTGACCGTCCCGCTGCGCGTGTTTCGCGATCCGTCCAGTCTCCGTGTGGAACGGCGCGAACGAGACGGCCGGAGATTTGATGTGTATTTCTACCGCTATGACAGACATGAAATCTGGGGCGTGACCGCACGCATCATGAAGGGCTTTGTGGACGCGGTTTTTGGGGAGGCGGAGTGATCGTCGTCGTCTTCTGAAGGCATAGGCCCCGATCGAGCCTGCTCGTCCAGACTGACCGGAACTGCTCGGAAGTTGGCAAAATTCCAAGCAATTTCCCTGAAAATTCGATAGAACTGCCCACTTTCGGAGGGGGAAGACCCTGTTTTCGGGTGATTTCTGGGCAGCCCTCCCCCTTTCTAGGTTCTGTTCGGTTGTTCCGGAGATGGGTGGCCCCTTGCTA
>MNEU01000042.1:0-1846 GCA_001917855.1 Armatimonadetes bacterium 13_1_40CM_64_14
AGCTGCGCGCGTCCTGCACTGCACACTTCTGGGGGGAACCTATTAGGTTGCAGCACGCCGTCTCAGGCAAATCAGCAATTATTGGGGTCCGTAACCGCGCACTCCTCTTGAAAGATGAAAAGGACATCGGTGCAGTTGCATTTCCCCCCGAAGATCTCGATCTACCTGAACGCCTCTGCCACTCAGCCCGAGCGATGTCTAGGTTAGAGAGGGGATTGAGATTGGTTGGCTTGGAATTCTCGCAGTCGCTGGAGAACCTCTACTTCTTCAGCGGGCGTGTATCGGCCTACCTCGGCTCGGGCGAGAGATATCTCGTCGACGACATCGCCATTAATGGGATGAGCGGGGGGCCGCGGCCTTCCCCGGGGAAGAAGATGGCTCGATTTCCCTTGTCGGGGTCAGGGTCCGATTCACAAAACGCGAGCGTCTCGCGGCTATGAGGGGTGTTCCGATAGTCACCATGCGCCAGTTGCGGGTTTGGAGTTAAGGGGTCCCCTGCTGGAGGTGGCGCTCACAGTTCACGCAGTGGTTGGTGAGGTTGAGTGACAGCTGCCCTGTGACTTGACCAATTCCTGGAAGCGTGCTGATCGTGTCGGCCACGACCGCGGACCACACGGTGCGGTCGTTGACCGTGATGAACACGATCCGCGTGCTGATCTGTCCCCAGTCGTAGTAGACAGTGAGCTCGTGCAGCAGCCCTGTGTCATCGATTTTCGCCTGTAACGCGTAGGGGGGGCCTGGCCGGATAATGAAGTCGTGCATCGTTGGTGAGGTGAACAGCCATTGGGCTATCTTGCGGCGCGTTTCCGGATCGGTTTTGTCCTCGGGTTTTCCATACCGGTCAATCGCCTCGTCGACAAGCGCGCGATGGACCCCGGTCACCGCATACAGGTTGTCGGGGAGCTCGGCGGAGATGAAGAGGTCGTGGGCGTAAAAGATCTCGGGGTTCTCGGCCTGGGCCTCAATCCTCTCGGCTACCGTGCGGCGCAGGGACTGCACAAACGGGCGCAGCAGCAGGGGGACGGAGAGGTTCCGGATAATGACGCGCCGGTGCTTGGCGCCATCGGTGCCTCGCCACTCGTGGAACGACCCCTCGGCCTCGACGACCAGCCGCCCGTTCTTGAAGCTCACCGTGAGGACGCCTGTAAAGTCGGCCGTCAGATCGTAGGGGGGCTTGTTGTCGCTGCCAAAGAGCTTCTGCAGCAGGAATTCGACGGTGACCGGCTGAGGTTGTGCCTCCCCCCGGAGGGGCGCCGCGCCGAGAGCTAGCACCGCGACGAGAAACCCTACAGCAAAACGCATTTCACGCGAGAGCACGGCGTCATTATACCCGCGGTGGTGGCGGCGGGGGAAGTCCGTAGCGTTCCCATGAGACCAGCGATTCCAGTGGGCGCCGTCTGCGGCCGGTCAAGACGCGCAGAGCGGTGCGCTCGATAACGCCCCGACCGCTTGGGTGAGGGTAACCGAACCCGATCACGATCGCGATCGTCTTGTCCGGAGGGATTCCCAGGAGGGCTTTCGCTTCGGCGGCTTGGTGCATGGACGCCGGGCAGGAGGCGATCCCCAGCGCCCAGGCCGCTAGCATCATGTTTTGGGCGCATCGCCCGGCGTCAAATGCCGCGCCCGCATCGTCGATAAGCACCACGACGGCGGCAGCGGAGCGAGCCACGTGCTGGGCAAAGCGGCCGCATCCGGCCAGATCGCGGAGTCGCGGGGGATCGGCGACGACAACGAAGTGCCACGGCTGGCGGTTCCGGCTGCTGCCTGCTCTGCGGCCGGCGTCGAGGATCTGGATCAGCGTCGGTCGGTCGATGGGACGGTCCGTGAACGTGCGCAGGTCCCGCTT
>MNEU01000042.1:2058-8042 GCA_001917855.1 Armatimonadetes bacterium 13_1_40CM_64_14
CGCGTCGTGCCGCGCTGTCCGCACTTTGGAATCTGCGGTGGCTGTCTGTGGCAGCACGTGGACTACTCTGCCCAGGCCCAGGCCAAGGAGGCCATTGTCGCCGAGAAGCTGGCGCCCCTGGGCGGGGGAGCCGCACTGCCAGTGCGGCCCATCACGGTGATGGACGATCCATGGATGTTTCGCAACAAGATGGAGTTCTCGTTCCAACCGCCTCACCGCCTCGGGCTCCACCAACGCGGACGGTGGGACGAGGTCATCGATGTGCGGACGTGCTTTCTCCCCAGCCAGACCGTGATGGAGATCGTCGCCGCGGTGAGGGCGTTCGTCATCGAGCACGACTTGGTCTGCTACGATACCCGGATGCACGAGGGATTTCTGCGCCACCTCGTCGTGCGTGAAGGTCGGGCCACCCGGGAGGTGATGGTCGCAATCGTCACGGCTCCCGGGCCGTTTGCGCAGGCACACGCCCTTGCTGACACGCTCGTCGCCCAGCACCCCCAGATCGCCAGCATTATCTGGGCGATCAACGCGACACAAAGCGATGCCGTTGAGGTGAGCGAGGCGCACGTCCTGCACGGCCGCCCGTACATTTTTGAACGGCTGGGAGGGCGGATCTACAAAGTTGGACTCCTTACGTTCTTCCAAACGAACTCGGCGCAGGCGGAGCGGATGATCGACGTGGTCAGGGAGTTTGCCCACCTGGGCGGGACGGAACGGGTGCTCGACCTGTACTGTGGCGTGGGCACATTTGCACTGGCGCTGTCTGCGCGGGCCTCGGAGGTCATAGGAGTCGACGCCTCTGGCGCGGCCGTCGAGGCTGCACGGGAGAATGCGGTGCTGAATGGAGTCACGAACGCCAGCTTTCAGGCCCTGGATGTAGGGCATCTCGAAGGGCAGCTGCCGCCGGGGACCCGCGTCGACGTGGTGATCTTGGATCCCCCGCGAGCGGGGGCCGGGGCGCGCGTGATGCGTGCGATTAGACGACTGGCTCCTCACCGCGTGGTGTAAGTATCGTGTAACCCGACGACGCTCGCCGCTGATCTACAGGAGCTGATCTCCTCTGACTATGCGATCGAGGCGATTCAACCGCTCGACCTCTTCCCGCACACCTACCATGTCGAGTGCGTGGTCGGATTGCGCCGGATTTCCGCCGGATGATGGATCCCTCGGTGGTGCACGAGCGGCTGCGCCAGCCCGCCACCCGCATGGGATTGGGGTACTGGATCGTCTGGCGTTTTTTTCGCGCCATGCTGGTGCTGGGATGGCATCTCGAGGTCGACGGGTTAGAGCGGCTGCCCTCGGAGGGGCCGTTCATTCTCACGCCCAACCATGCGAGCGAGGTCGATCCGATCGTCGTGTCGGCCGCATTGCCCTTTCGGGTTACCTATCTAGCGGGCCGCGAACTCGACCGCTTCCCGGTGATCTTTGCGCTGTTACGCCTGTTTAACCCGATCTTCGTCCGCCGCGGGGTAGGGGACGTGGGTGCTGTCAAAGCGTGTTTGGAACGGCTGGCGAAAGGGGAGGTGCTCGTGATCTTTCCTGAAGGGGGGGTCGTCCAACCGGGATTGGGGACGCTGCACGAGGGAGCAGCGTTTCTGGCCGTGCGCGCCCAGGTCCCCGTCGTTCCCGTCCGGTTGATCGGGCTCGTCCGGATGCTCCCCCTGGGGGCCCGCCTCCCGCGATTGTCGCGTGTGCGCGTCCGGTTGGGGGATCCCATCCCCGCCCCGCCGCGCAATGGCCAGAGTGCGTCCGAATTGAACGCGCGAATCCGCGCCGCGCTGGACGGTCTGTTGGATTCATGAGCCGGTGCCCCCTTGCGATCGGCGCCGCGTGGCTGGCGCTCGCGGTGGCCTTCTCGACACACATGGCCAGCGCTGCACCGATCTTGCCACAGTTCGAGTTGGCCACGGTGGTGGGCGCGGTGCACGGCAGCAAGTGTGCGGTGGCGGTCGATGACTTGCGGACCTTGGGGGAGCGTCCCGGCCCGACCGGCGCACGCGCCCAGTACCTCTTGGCTCATTGTCACCTGCGAACGGGCCAGACAGACGCGGCCCGTGACGCATTTGATCGTGTCGCCAGCGAATTTTCCCCCCTTGCTCCGTACGCCAGTTTCTACGCCGCCTCGGCTGCCCTCCAAGACGGTCATCTCGATGATGCCGCCGTGCGCCTGGAACACCTGCTCTCGAGTGCCCCCCCGCCTCCCTTGTTTCGGCGAGGGCGGATGTTGTATGCCGACACGCTCATCCAGTTAGGACGGCACGACAGCGCGGAGGCAGTGCTTCTCCGTGTGCTCGCGGAGCCCACTGACGATGTGTCGTTCGCCCGCGCGTGGTGGCTACTCGGGCAGGCGACCGAAGGGCAGAAGAAGATTCCCCAGGCGGCCCGCGCGTACCGAATGGCATGGTGGAGCGTGCCGGAGGCCGCTGATGCCGATGCCGCGCTGGCGCACTTACGGGTGTTGCAAAACGACCGCGCCGTGGAGCCGTCTGCCGAATCACGCCTCCAGCGGGCGAGGCGCTTGATGGCTGCGGGAGAGTTTGCCGCGGCGGAGGGCGAGTTCACTGCGGCGCTGCATGAGCAACTCGCCCCCGACGCCGCGTCGGATGCGTGGTATTACCTGGGGAGGATCCGGCTGGGATCGACCAAGGCCGTATACGCGTTTGAGCAGGCCACCACGATGGGAAGCGATGTGCCGCGGGGATTGTTCTGGCAGGGGCGCGCGTTGGCGTCCGTGGGCCGCGCCGGCGCGGCGCAGGAGAGGTGGGCTCGTGTTGCGCGAGACTTTGCCGGATCGGCCTGGGCGCCGTTCGCGTTGTTGTCACTGGCCGGAATGGCGGACGTGCATGGCGACCTACCCGCGGCCATCCGGTGGATGCGGGAGCTCGCCGAGCGCTATCCTCAGACGGGCCCTGCAGACGAGGCGCGGTGGCGAGTGGGGTGGTTCGCGTACCGAGCGGGGCGCTATGCGGAGGCAGAACGAGAATTTCTCGATGCCGCCCGCCGTTTTCCGTCGGCCTGGCGAGCGCCGGCCTGTCTGTACTGGGCGGCGAAGGCACGAATGCGACTCGGCAAAAATAGCCAAGAACTATTGGAGGCGGTGGCCCAGCGTTTCCCCCTCACCTATTACGGGCAGCGGGCCCGAGAAGTTGCGCACCTCTCTGCACCTGAGGTTCCACCCGCCCCCACGGCGATTCGACCGCGGGAGGACCGGGTACTCTCCGGGCTGGAAGAACTGGCGGCGCTGGGATTTTATGAGGATGCCGCCGACCTCGCCGAGGAACTCGCCCGCACTTCCCCCGACGACGCGTTGGCGCAGACGGCGGCATGGCTGCATGCTCGCGCCGGGGAGCACCGCCGGTCGGTGGTCGCAATTGCCCCCGCCTTGCGGTCGGTGCTGATTGGGGGGGCGCGCGGAGACCGTGAGCTCTGGTCGCTCGCCTACCCGCAAGCATATTGGCCCGCGGTGCGCGATGCCGCGGAGACGGCAGGCATCGATCCCTACCTCGTGTTGGCAGTCATGCGCGAGGAGAGTACGTTCGATCCGCGGGCCGTGTCGCCGGCTGGGGCGGTTGGATTATTGCAGCTCATGCCCACCACGGCGTCGGTGGTCGCGCGCGCGGCCATGCGGCCCGTCGACCTCATGGACCCGCAGACGAACATCCTCACCGGGACCCAATTCCTCGGAGGACAGCTCAGAAGCTTCCGTGGGGACGTCGTGCTCGCCTTGGCCGCCTATAACGCGGGCCCCTTCGCCGCGCGGCGGATCGCTCGACGGCCACGCACTGACCCTGATGTCTTCCTCGAGAGTATTGCGATCGCCGAGACACGTTTCTACGTGCAGCACGTGTTGCAAACCTACGGAATCTACCGGTGGCTCTATCGGCAACAGCACGAGGGCAATTCCGCGGCAAGAGGTTACAGACCGTAGGTGCCTTCGGGCAGTTCCCGCCTGCTCTCTTATTAAGAGGAAGATGCGCCGGAGGGATCAGCCCTCGGTGTGGACGCGATCTCCGCCCTGTCCTTTGGCGAGCCGCACGGCGCGCTCTGCGCGGCGGATAAGGGTGTCCAAAGACCGATCCGCATCCTGTCGTGAGGCAACCCCCGCACTCACCCGCACGGGTACCGCAGTCTCTCCTGTCGGAATCGGTACGGCGCCCGTTCGAGTCCGGACGCGGTCGGCGACCGCCTCAGCGCTGCGGACATCGGCCGCAGGGAGCAGGCAAATAAACTTATCAGCCCAGTAGCGGGCCAGTACGTCCTCCGCCCGCAACTGTTCGCGGCAGATCAGGGCGAAGCGGGTAAGCACCGCGTCGCCGGCCGCAGACCCAAATTGGTCATTGATCCGCTGGAACTGATCGAGGTCGAACATGATTAACGCCAGCGCGTCGTGGTGGCGGGCCGCCCGCGCAAACTCGCGCTCGCTGAGCAGAAAGAAGGCAGTGCGGGTGAGAGTCCCGGTGAGGGTGTCGGTGTGGCGGGAGCGGCTGATCTCCTGCGTCAGCCGTTCGTTCTCCTGTCGCAGCGTCCGGCGTTCCGCCGCGTGCTCGACGACGGCCCTCAAGACCTCCACATTGGGAAACGGCTTGACGATGTAGTCGAAGGCTCCCCCTTCCCGGAGCGCCTTCATGGTCGTGGTCAGGTCGGGCGCGCCGGTGAGGAAGATCACCTCCGTGAAGGGGTCGGCGGCTTTGGCGGCACGAAGCACGTCGAGTCCGTTGGCGCCGGGCATCAGCACGTCAGTCACCACGACGTCGTACTGCCCTGTGGCCAACGCGCCCACCGTGGACGCGCCGTCGGGACACGCCTGGACGGTGTAGCCTGCGGCGGTGAAGTACCTCACCAGCAGGGTACGGATGCTCTCGTCGTCGTCGGCGATGAGCAGGCGTCCTGTTGCTGGGGCCATATTAAAGGAGTTCGCAGCCACTGGCGTTCGTTTCCTCCGGGCGCGGGTGGAGCGAGCCGGCCCGACAATCCCTGGCATTTTCCGTGCCATCGGCCATGTCGTCTGAACCCGGTATCGGTAGGGCATAACTTCCAGCGGAAGTGCGCGTTGCCAACGGACGCGTACTAAACCTCCCAATGCACCTCGACTACATTGATGTCAAGCGCCAGAGCTGGGACGTGTCGACCCTGGCCGCGCTGCTGAGCCGCCTGACCGCGAGCGGGTACCAAGGTCTGGCGGTCGAAGGGCACCGCCTCGTGGGCCGCTTTGCGCGTGCCCAGGGCGATCGGCCGCTGGCAGCCGCGCTCAACCACGCCAACGGGTTTGCCGACGTCCTCATTCCCCCCGCCCAGCCGCACGCCCGCATCATCCTGTGTCTCCTCCAACCCGACGTGCTGCGTGTGGTGGTGGCCGGTCGCGATCCTGGCGAAGTGAAGCGGATTGCGACGGCGACTAAGATGCACATCGAAGCCACGATGGGTGGGAGCATCGATGAAATCGGGGCGGGTGCAGATGAACGCGATACCGTATCCAGATTTCGCCGCGAGGCCGTCCCCACTCTAAACCTGGCCGCCGCGAGTGGGCTGGTCACGGGCGGGCGTGACGGCGCCCCGATGCAGATGATCGTGGCCCTCCGCCGCCAGCCGGCGTTTCGCGGCCGGCCGACGGCGCTCGGATCGCAGGTCGGCAGCCTGCTGCCGGAGAAGTCGGCGGCGCAGGCCCGCGAAACGGCAGAGCGGTTAGTGAGTGCGGGGTTAGTAGAACGCATCCATGTGATCTTGTGCCGATCCGGCGGACAGTGGCTCGCCGTCGCTCCCAGCGGCGAGGAGATGCGCACACTGGTCGGGGCCAACGTGGCGTGCCCGCATTGCGGAACGCGGATGGGTGAAGAACTGCAGGACATCGCCTACCGCCTGACCGAGGCCGCCGATGCGCAACTGGCAGAGAACCGGCCCCTGTGCGAACTTCTGGAAACGGCCTTGCGGCGGGCCGGTGCCGAGGCCGTCGTGATCGATCCGGGACATAGCGATGTGGATGGAGC
>MNEU01000042.1:8150-13900 GCA_001917855.1 Armatimonadetes bacterium 13_1_40CM_64_14
CTGTTCGTGGTGGATAATATGACCCGCCTCGACGCTGCACTGGAAGAGATCCTGCGTACCGTCCGGGAGCATCACGCGTTGACGCTGCTACCGCAAGTCCTTCGTCCCCTCGCTGTTTCGGTCGCCGATCTGCTGCCCGCCGACTGACGCGGTCCCCTGGGAGCGCAGGAGTTGGCCGTCTACGGGTCGTAGGTGACTCCGGCATCCCTCTGCGGAGGTCAGCTGTGAGCCGACCGAACGTCTACGTGACCCGGAAGGTCCCCGAGCAAGCGCTAGAAATCCTTCGCTCCGTCGCGAGCGTCACCGTGTGGGATCGTGAGGACGTACCGCCGCCCCGGGAGGTGATTTTGCGCGAGCTCGCCCAGGCTGAGGGGGTGTTCAGCCTCTTGACCGACCGCATCGATGCGGAGGTGATGGCCGCCGCCCCGCGCTTGAAAGTCGTCAGCAACTTCGCCGTCGGCTACGACAACATCGACATTCCCGCCGCCACGAAACGCGGGATTGTGGTGACCCACACGCCCGACGTGCTCACGGAAACAGTCGCCGACTTCACTGTCTGTCTCATGCTCGCCGCCGCCCGCCGTCTGGTGGAGGCCGACCGCTACACGCGGGACGGGAAGTGGAAGACCTGGGAGCCACTCTTGCTGGCGGGTCAGGACATCCACCATGCGACGTTGGGGCTGATTGGGCTCGGGCGTATCGGGGCGGCGGTGGCCCGCCGGGCGCAGGGATTCGGCATGCGGGTCCTCTACTATGATGTGGTGCGCCGGGAGGACCTGGAACGCAGCTTGAGCATTGCCTACCTGTCGCTGGATGATGTCCTGCGGGACAGTGACGTCATCAGCGTGCACGTCCCGCTCTCCGAGCACACCCGCCACCTGATGGGCCGTGCGCAGTTCGCATTGATGAAGAACACGGCGGTCTTTGTGAATACCTCCCGCGGTCCGGTCGTCGATCAGCGAGCGCTCGCCGAGGCCCTGGCCTCTAGACGCATCTTCGCGGCGGGTATCGACGTGTTCGAACAGGAGCCAGTCTCCCCCGATGACCCCTTGTTAAAACTCGACAACGCCATCGTCGTCCCGCACATCGCCAGCGCCAGCATCCCCACCCGCATCCGCATGGCAACGCTAGCCGCCGAGAACCTGGTGGCCGTCCTCCAAGGAAAGCGTCCCCCCAACCCGGTGAATCCCGAAGTTCTCGCGAAGTAACGGGGTTTACTGGCGCAGGCGCGGATCTAGGGCATCCCGCAGGCCGTCCCCCAGCAGGTTGAAGCCCACCACGGTCAGTAAGATCGCAATCCCGGGGAACGTCGCCGCCCACGGTGCATCCCGAAGAAACTCGCGGGTGTTGGTGAGCATCGTGCCCCACTCCGGGGTGGGGGCCTGAGCGCCGAGCCCCAGAAACGACAGCCCCGCAGCCTCTAGGACCGCTGATCCGATGCCTAACGTCGCTTGCACGATGATCGGCGCGAGCGCGTTGGGCAGGACGTGCCGTCCGAGGATCCGTATTTGCGAGGCCCCCAATGCCCGCGCTCCCTCCACAAAATCTTCCTGCCGCACCCGCAGCACCGAGCCGCGGACGATCCGCGCGAAGATGGGGATGTTAATGACCCCAATGGCGAGCATCGCATTGTTCAAGCTCGGGCCGCGGATGCCCACGATGAAAATGGCCAGCAACGTCGCCGGAAAGGCGAGCATGATATCCATCGTCCGCATGGTGACGCTGTCCGCCCACCCGCGGTAAAAGCCCGCCAGCAGTCCGAGCAGCGCGCCGACCACGAGCGCCAAGCTGATCGACACCACTCCCACCGTGAGTGAGGTGCGTCCGCCGTAGATGATGCGCGAGAGCAGGTCGCGTCCCAGGTCGTCCGTGCCCAGCCAATGTCCCCAGCTCGGGGGCAACAGACGCGCATTGAGGTCCTGAGTGATGGGGTTGGCCGGCGCGACGAGGGGGGCCAGAACGGCCAACGTGCCAAACAGGCCGACGATTGCCAGGCCGACCATCGCGCCAGGACTGCGCCGCAGCCGACGCCAGGTGTCGGCGTAGAACCCGGGGGCGATCCGAATCTCGACCGGGCGGGCGAGGGAGGCCGCATGGTTACCCATAGCGGATCCGGGGGTCCAAGTAAGCGTAGGAGAGGTCCACGAGCAGGTTGACGACGACGAAGAGGAGCGCGATCACCAACACGGTCCCCTGGACGACCGGGTAGTCGCGGGCGAAGATCGCGTCCACCACCAACCGGCCCATCCCGGGCCATGCGAAGATCGTCTCCGTGAGGATCGCCCCGCCCAGGAGGCTGCCGACATTCAGCCCGATGACCGTCACGACCGGGATAAAGGCATTCTTCAACGCGTGGCGCATCACCACGATCCGTTCCGCCAGCCCCTTGGCGCGTGCCGTCCGCACGTAGTCCTGGCGCAGGACTTCGAGCAGGCTGCTGCGGGTCATGCGCGCGATGATCGCCAGCGGCACCGTCGACAATGTCACCGCGGGCAGGATGAGGTGGCGCGCGGCGTTCCCCAAGGCGGCCCAGTTGCGTGTGAGCAGGGCATCCAGCAAATAGAAGTTCGTGAGACGCGTGAGCTCGATGGTATAGTCCAATCGGCCCGAGATCGGAACCCACCCAAGGTACCAGGCAAACAACAAGATGAGCATGATCCCCAGCCAGAAGATCGGCATGGAAAAGCCAACCAGCGCCGCGAACATGCTCACGGCATCAAACCAGGAGTTCTGCCGCGCGGCGGCCACGACTCCCGTGAGAATGCCCACGGCCGAGGCGATGAGCATCGCGGCGATGGTCAGTTCGAACGTAGCAGGAAAGCGGGTCGCGAGCTGTACCGTCACGCGCTCGTTCTGCTTGATGGACCGGCCCAGATCGCCGTGGAGCACTCCGCCGACGTAACGCACGAACTGCACGGGCAGCGGATCATTCAACCGGAGTTCCGCGCGGAGCCTCTCGACCGTCGCGGGACTCGCGTGTTCGCCGAGGATGACCAGGACCGGGTCGGCCGGTGTGAGGTGAGAGATGATGAAGACGACCAGGAGCACCCCAAAGGCCACGGGGACCAGCTCGAGCAATCGGCGGCCTACGTAGCGTGCCACGGTCCCATGCTAGCATGCACCGAAGACCGGGGGGCAGAAGCGCCCCCCGGTCTTCGGGATCCTGCAGAGGTTACTTGCTCAGCCAGACGCGGTGGAGCCAGGTGATCTCCAGCGGGTGATAGAGGTAGTTCTGCGCGTCCTTGCGATAGGCGGACACTCGGGACGCATGGACCAGGGGTGCCCAGGGAGCGTCGCGGTGGATGATCTCTTGCGCCTGTTCGTACAGCTGTGCCCGCGTTGCCTGGTCGCCAACGCGTTGTGCCTGAATGAGGAGACGGTGGACGGCGTCGCTCTTGTAGAAAGCGTAGTTCTGCGCCTTTCCCCGCACGGCGTTGTCCTTATCGAGCAAGGCGTAGAGGAAGTTGTCCGGGTCGCCGTTGTCGCCGATCCACCCGATGATGGCCATGGGATCCTCGCCGTTGCGAAGCTTGGAGAGGTACGTCCCCCAATCGTAGGTCACGAGCTTCGCCTGGATGCCCGCTAAGCCGAGCTGGGCCTGAAGGGCTTCGGCGATTTTCTGCGGCTGGGTCAAGTAGGGACGCGCTCGATTCGGCCACCACAGTTCCGTGGTGAGTCCGTTGGCAAAGCCCGCTTCAGCCAACAGCTTCTTGGCTTTGTCCACGCTGTACTCGTAGGCCTGAACCTTGTCCGCGTAGCCCCAGATCGTTGGCGGCAGGGGGTTCTTCGCCGGGATGCCGACGCCGCCATAGAAGGCGTTCACAAGCGAGCTTCGATCAATGGCGTAATTGATCGCTTGCCGGACGCGCCGGTCGCTGAACGGGGCGACCTCCGTGTTCATGCTCACGTAGCCGGTGTTGAGCCCGGCGCCCGTAAAGAGGACGAGCTCAGCGTTCCGGCGGATCCGATCGTAATCGGGCGGGTTGACCCCAATAATGATGTGGACCGTGCCTCGCTCCATCTCTAGTAGGCGCACCGTGTTATCGGGGATGGTGCGAATGATCAACCGGTCCACGCAGGGCCGTCCGGCGAAGTAGTCCCGGTTGGCCTCGTAGGTGACGTGATCCTTTTGTATCCACTCCACGAACTTGAAGGGACCGGTGCCCACCGGGTGCTTGAAGAAGTCCTGTCCATACTGCTTGACCGCGGTGGGGCTGACGATGCCGGTGGCGAACATCGCCTGATTGGTGATGAACGGAGCATAGGGTGCGCTGAGGTTCCAGCGGACGGTGTACTCATCGACCACGTCCACGCTCTTCACGTTCTGGAACGTAAAGTCAGCGTAGCCGACCGCGCGAGGGTGATAGGGATGCTTCTCGACCGTCTGTCGTTCGAAATTGAACTTCACGGCCTCAGCGTTGAACGGAGTCCCGTCGTGGAACTTGACGCCCTTCCGGAGTTTGAAGGTCCAAACCAAGTTATCGGCGGAGACCGTCCACGACTCGGCGAGCGAAGGCTCGACCTGGGTGGAGTCTGCCGTGAAACGCACCAGGGTGTCAAATACGTTCGAGACGTTGTTCACTGAGAAGCCGTCGGTGACCTCATGGGGGTCGAGGCCATCAGGATCATCTCCCTGGGCAAAGACTAGCGTCCCCCCCACCCGCCCACAAGCTTTGGCGTCCCATGACGACGACATCGGGGCTCCAACCGATGCAGTCGGGGCCAGCATAAACGACACGACCACGATGATGACGGGCCACGCTAAGCGTGCCACGCGTTGGTTCAAGTTCATCCCTCCCTTATTGGGTTTCCGGGGGTGCCTGGGGTATTTCGGGGGGTACAGACACCAGTCCTCTTGCCGAAGCCGTCACTTGGTCGGCCGGTCAGAGGAGTACTCCGCCCCCCGGAGAAGATCAGTGGAGTTCCCAGGCAGGCCCATTTCTTAGGAGGTGGCGTGGGATGTGGAAGCACAGAGGGCTGTTAGCGGCTGCGTTCATGGTGGTCGCGCTCATCGCAGTCGGCTGCCAGCGGCAGCAGGCGCAGCAGCCGGCGGCGCCGGCGCAGCCTGCTGCACAGGTGCCGGATTTGGGCGGGCGTGCAGTTCGGGTTGCTACCGACGCGACATACCAGCCGTTTGAGTTCCTGGACAAGGACAAGAACATTGTCGGGTACGACATCGACCTTATCAACGGCATCTGCGACCTGGCGAAGTGCAAGCCGACTGTCAAAAGCGTAGCCTGGGAAGGCATCTTTCCCGCCCTTCAAAAGGGTGACTACGATGCCGTTATCTCTGGCGTGACGATCACCGACGAACGCAAACAGACCATGGACTTCAGCGACCCATATATGGAGGTCGGACAAGTCGTTTTGGTCCGGGCCGGGGAGACGAGGATCAATGGCCTCAGCGACCTGGCTGATAAGAGCGTGGCGGTGCAGAAAGGGACGACCAACTTCGATACGGCCACCCAGTTCCAGAAGGAAAAGAAGATCAAAACGGTCAAGGCGTTCGGCAGCTTCGACCTCGCGGTGAAGTCGCTTCTCAACAAGGACGTCGACGCGGTGATCATCGACAGCGTCGCCGCGTTAGGCTACATGGGTACCAACCCCAACCAACTGAAGGTTGCCGGTGAGAAGTTTACCCACGAGAGCTTGGGCATCGTGGTCCGCAAGGGCGACACTGCCCTGGTCGCAGCATTCAACGCCGCCCTCAAAGTCCTCAAAGACAACGGCACGCTCGATAAGCTCTATCA
>MNEU01000071.1 GCA_001917855.1 Armatimonadetes bacterium 13_1_40CM_64_14
CTTGGAGCATCCGGTACTGCGGGGGCAGGATGCGTACCCAGACATTGGCGGCCATGATTGTGCCCAGCATCGCGCCGATGTGCAGAAAGGCGGCACGGGCGCTCAGCAGGTGGGTGGCAAGGTAGGCGACCGCCCCCAGGAAGATCAGTGTGACCGCACTGCCAGCAGCCGGCCGGCCCCGGAGAGGCGACTGCCACAGTCCGTCGTAGACGAGCCAGCCTCCCACGATCATGCTCACCCCGAGCGTAATGGCCTGAGAGGGCGTCAGGCTGCTGACAGCGCGGTCGATCATGAACGCATCCGCGCTCATGTAATAGATGAGCACCAACAGAAGCATCCCCGACACCCACGTGCTGGTCGCTTCCAACCAGAACCAGCGCAGCCGCGGCGGCAGGCGGCCGGGGACAAGGAAACGTTTTTCGAGATGGTAATAGCCGCCGCCATGCAGGAGCCAGGTCACTCCCGCCACGTCCGATCGTCCTTGGGGATCCGGCGCGAGGTGGCTGTCGATCCACATGAAGAGCAGCGAGTCGCCGATCCACATGATGCCGGCGATCACGTGGGCCCAGCGGAGCAGCAGTCCGACCCACTCGAGGAGAACCGAGGTCATGACCACAAAACCTTCGGCCGCCGCCTGCCCCTGGCCTTCAGTCAGGGGAACGGAGGCGAGCGATCGGAGAGACGAGGGTGGACGGAGCGGGAGCCTCGTGTCAGCGAAGCAGGTGAGCGGGTCTGGATCGTCCGATCGTGAGCTTTGAAGCCCCGTGTAGACGCGCAAAGCCTTCCAATGCGTCGCGCAGCGCTGCCCGCAGCTGGGGTGTCGGCGTCACGCCGCGCTCTAGATGGAGCAGGTTGACGATCAAGCGACCCGCATCGCGGTCAAGGAGGGGATTGATCCGGCCGATCAGACGATCACCAGCCAGGATTGGCATGGTGTAGTATCCGTACCTGCGCTTGGCGGCTGGGACGTAGACCTCCCACCTGTAGGTGAAGCCGAACACGTCCGCAAGACGCTCGCGCCGCCACAGCAAGTTATCAAGCGGCGGCAAGAAACGAACTGGGCCGTCATCGTGGGCTTCTTCACGCGCGACGTCACGATGACGGCGCAGCCGGTCGATATCCTCGGCGAGCAGGAAGTACGGTCGGCGCGTGCGGTCGATCTGGAGCGGGACCACGATGCCCGCGCGGATGAGCCGCGCCACGATCGCCCGACGCTGCTTCGCTGGAATGCGCCGCCAGCCGAATGTGCCATCGCTCAGATCGAAGACACGGAGGGCGCGCATGTACTTCGCAAAGAGGGCTTCGTTCGCGTCTTGGGGGGCAATGTCCGCGGCGTGGCGGAGCACCTCAGGGGGAACCACCCGCTGGGGCAGATCAAAGTAGCGCTCGACACCATCCCGGCGGGCGACCATGACCTGCCCAGTCCCCATGAGCAGGGTGAGCGCATGGGATGTGGCTTTTGTCTTGGGACCCGCGGTGTCCCACCACCCCCGAATGCGGGGCGCGCCTGTGAACGCGCGCGCGGGCAACGGTCCTTCGCGTTCCAACCGGGCCAGGACCGCCTTGGCCACCGAGCGCAGCGGGGCGAGTTGCGGGGCCAGGCGTTTGCGCAGGGCGCGGCGCTTGCCTTCGAAGTTGGGATAGTCTTCGATCGGGAACACGCACGCCGCATGTCCCCAGTACTCGAAGATCTGGCCTCCTCCGAGCAGGCCTTCGAGCAGGGCGGGAGTATACCCCGGGACGCGTGCGGCCAGCACCAAGTGTTGATTGCGTTCGACGGCCGCCACCGGGTCCAGTTGCACGGCCTCCAGGCGGCGGATCTCCTGCCGGATCTGATCTGGTGTTGCTCTCCCCCCGGCCTCATAGCGGTGTTCGGAGAACAGGTCGACCGCCTCGAGTAGGAAGCGGCGAACCACACGGGCGCTGGTTTGAAGAGGTGAGCCTAGAGGCATCCGAGACCCCGGGACGGAGAGATCACCGCGGCACGTGAGGACCGCGCACATCTGTTGAGACCGTTATGGACCGCTGTGAGCGCGTCAGTTCAGCTAGCCGGACCGGCGCAGGTCCACCACCCGCCGAGCTTTGAAGACCGTGCGCTCCAAAGTGCCGACGCGAACCAACCGCAGCTCGGGCGTGACACCCAAACTCTGGGCCAGTGCCCTGCGGAGGCGCTCCTGCACTCCTTTACTCTCCCCTGAGGCCGTTTCCGCGACGACCGTTACGAGGTCTGTCCCTTTGCGGTCATCGGTGCTGATCTCGATGCGGAATTCGTCGGCGAGTTCGGGAAACGCCCGGACGACACCTTCCACTTGGACCGGGTAAAACTTCGCGCCCTTATAGATGATCAGGTCGTCAGCTCGGCCTGAGATCCCTCCGGCCAGACGGCCATGCGTGCGACCGCATCGACACGGTTCCAGGTCCAGCCGTGTAAAGTCGTTGGTCCAGTACCGGATCATGGGCATGGCTTCCCGCGTCAGGTGCGTGAGCACCAGCACGCCGGTCCGACCTGGTCCCAACGGCTCGCGAGTCTCGGGATCCAGAACCTCGGCCAGGTAGTGATCCTCCGCCAGATGCAGTCCCGCCTTCGCAGTACACTCGGACGCAAATGTCGGGGCGATTTCCCCCAACCCGTAGTAGTCGTAGCAGTCGATCCCGAGGCCGCGCTCGATGCGAGCGCGGGTCGCTGGCACCTCTGCGCCGGGCTCCCCGCCGAAACAGCCCGCGCGCAACGGAATGTCCTCGGGCTTGATCCCGCGTTCGCGAAGGTGTTCGGCGATGTGGATGGCAAAAGACGGCGTGGCCAGCAGCACCGTGGACCCGGGGGTGAGGAAATAGTCGACCTGACGAGAGGTGGCTCCCGCCCCTATGGGAATGACGAAACAGCCAAGCCGAGCACAGGCATAGTGAACCGCGAGACCCGCCACCCACAAGCCGTAGGCAAAGGCGTTTTGCACGGTGTCCTCTGGACGCACACCGAAACTCCACATGGTGCGGGCTGTGTGGTCGGTGATCACGTCCACGTCTTTGGCTGACCACAGGGTGTTGACCGGGACCCCTGTGGTCCCAGTGGACGGATGGATCTCGCGCCACGACGACCGGGACGCCACGACGTACCGGCCGAAGGGGGGATGTGTCGCCTGTTCGTCACGGAGGTCTTGTTTGGTCACAATGGGGAAGTGCCGGAGGTCGATCAATCCTCCCAGGTGGGAGGGGCTGACACCCGCCCGATCGAAGCGCTCGCGATAGAACGGGCTCTGTGCATAGCACCGCTCCAGCTGCCACCGGAGGCGTTCGACCTGCATCGCCTCGAGACGGGACCGAGGCAGTCTCTCCACCTCAGGATCCCAAAACTGGTCCCTCGCCACCGGAGGTCCTCCTGGCGCCTTAGACCGTCATGCCACCATCAACCACCAGCACCTGCCCGGTCACGTAATCAGAGGCGGGCGCAGCCAGAAACAGGGCCGCGCCCTTGAGATCTTCCGGCTGGCCGACGCGGCCCAACGGTGTACGCCTGACGATCTCGGCCTCAGAGCGCGCGATGATGCCCTGGGACAATCGGGTCGAGAAATACCCTGGCGCGAGCGCATTCACCCGAATGCCCCACGGTCCCCACTTCACGGCGAGATCGCGGACCAGGCTCACAACAGCGCCCTTGCTTGCGGCGTATCCCACCGCGTCCAGCACCTCAGCGGGCTGGCCCTGGAAGGCAATCGCCGACGTCAGGAAAATCATCTTTCCGTAGCCGACCGGCCGCATCACCCGCGCCGCCGCCTGGGCGGCCAGGAACGTGCCGGTCACGTTCACGTCGAGAACCTCTCGGAACTTCTCCGGCGGCATTTCCAGCGAGGGGGCGCCCCAGGAGATGCCGGCACTCGTTACGAGAATATCCACGCGGCCTCCCCACCCCAGCGCAGCCTGAGTGAGCGCGTCCACCTCAGCTGGATCCACAACGTTGCAGGGTCTCGCCAGCACCTCGATTCCCGCAGATCGCAGCGTCTGTTCGGCCGTCTGGAGCCACTGCGGGCGTCGGGCTGCGATCACCACCCGGGCTCCGACCTCGCCTAGGCTCCTCGCGATTTCCAATCCCAGACCTCGCGAACCGCCGGTGACGATCGCCACCCGGCCCCTGAGGTCGAACTGTGCCTGAACAGAGCGCGTCTCAGACATCGAATCCCTCAGCGGCGGGCCACGGCGCTCTTGCCTGCAGGGGCGGGCAGCCCCGCGGCCTGCGCGGCGTACGCTGCGGCCTGACCCACGTCATAGTCCATGAGCACCGTGAGCTTCTGGGTTTCCAATGACCCCTCAGCGTGAATCGCGAGGACCTCCAGGTAACCGCCCAGGTCGGAGGCGCACAGGTCCCGGATCAGGTTCATTAATCGCAGACGCTGCTCGCCGTCCCATCCCGCGCGGCCCTGCAGGTAGGGCTCTATGAGGCGCCGGATGCTCGGGACCCGCCAATCCTCCTCCGAGGGACCGGTCACGACCAGGCCGCCTGCAATATCCTGGACGTCGCGCACGGCGTCGTGGTAGCCGCGGGCGAACTGGAACTTCGCCACGTTCGTGAGGACGACGTCGGGCACGGCGATCCCCTCCCGCAGCCGGGGGCTCGCGGCCGCGGCAGATGTCAGCCCGGTCACTGTGTGCAGATACATGGTCAGCCGGGCCAGCTTGTCCCGCACATGCGCCGCGCCGGCAATCCCGTTGGCATCGGCGGCGAGTGCCGCAGCCCCGAGCAACAGTTCCAGCACTGGCGGTTTGTACGATGCAGCGGTGAACCGGTGAAACTCGACAAACGTCCTGGCGAGAGGCCCCGCGAACTGCCATTGACCATCCAAGAAGACACGCTCGGCGGGAACGAAGACGTTGTCGAAGATCGTCAACGACTCCGTCAGCGAATACCGGCTGCTCAACGGGTTGTCGAACTCACTGGTCGCGCTAAACCCCCGAGGGCTTCCGACCATGGTGAGGCCCGGGGTATCCGCCGGCACGGCAAACGCGACCGCATAATCCGCGTCCGCCTCCGTCATCGCGCGCGTTGGGATCACCAGGATTTCATTCGCGAAAATCGCGTTCGTGGTGTGGGCTTTGGCTCCCCGCACCACGATGCCGTCCCGGCGGCGTTCCACCATGCGGACGTAGAGATCGGGCTGAGACTGCTCGCTGGGCCGCTTGCTCCGGTCGCCCTTGGCGTCGGTCTGGGCCACGGCCATCGCGAGGTCGCTGTCGCGGCATCGCCGGTAGAAGGCCTGGACTCGCGGGAGGAACGCCGTGTTGATCTGCCGATCCATCTCGCCCGTGACGATCAACAGGGCGAATAACGCGTCGGTGCCGATCTCTTTGATGAGCGGTACAAACGACCAAGCGGCCCGAGTACTCTCTGTGATCAGATGGCTGCGGTCGCGCAAGTCATTCGGCGTGCGCGGGATGTGGAAGTAGCGGCTGATGGGTACGCCGCTGTCGCTATCATCGACAATGGCCACGGGGCGGTAGGCGGGGTCCTCCGCGACCCGGAAGTCGACGGTGAGATGCCGGGCGCTGCGGCTGAAATGCGGGTGGGTCGTGACGTCGGGCACGACCTCTCCGCGGTAGATCACGCGCCGCCCGTCGCGGAGGCTGGCCAGATACTGCTCAGGTGTTCGCATCCCCTTTTACCTCACCCCGTTATCCTGCACACTGCGCAGAACTATATCGCCAGATACCGCCGGACGAGATCGTCATTCTTCCAGACGACGTCCATGGTGCCGGCAAATTGCATCAGCCCATTCTCGATGATGTAGGCTCGGTCGGCAACCTTCCGGCAGAAGTGCAGATTCTGATCGGCGAGCAGAATGGTCACGCCGGCCTCGCGGATCTCGCGGAGCACCTCCACGAGCCGGTGCACCACGAGAGGCGCCAGTCCCTCAGCGGGCTCATCCAGCAAGAGGAGAGAGGGATTTTGCATCAGGGCTCTTCCGATGGCCAGCATCTTTTGCTGGCCGCCGCTCAGCTGACTCCCGCGTAGCCGATGGAGAGGTCGCAAGACGGGAAAGAGGAGATAGATGCGCTCAGCAGTCCACGGTCCCCTCCGCGTCCCCGCGATGCGCTGGGCGAGGATGAGGTTCTCTTCCACCGTGAGGTCGGGAAAAATCCGGTGTGTGTCGGGAACGTAACCGATCCCGGTCCTGGCGATCTCAAAGGGCTGCCGTCCCGTCAGCTCATTCTTCCCGAAGCGGATACTGCCTGCGCGAGGTGGAGTCAGGCCCATGATGCTACGCAGTGTGGTGGTCTTGCCCGCGCCGTTTCGGCCTAGGAGGGAGACCACTTCCCCCTCGGCCACCCCCAGGGACAGACCGTGGATGACCACACTTCCACCGTAACCGGCGACAAGGTCATGGATCTGGAGGATCATCCCACCCACTCCTCGCCCAGGTAGGTTTCCCGGACCTGGCGATTTTCCCGGATCTCACTGGGAGTCCCATCGGCAAGGATCCGTCCACGGTTCATCACGACGATCCGCTCAGCAAGAGAGAACACCACATCCATGTCGTGCTCCACAATGACGAAGGTCGTCTGGCGATCATGGGCCAGCTTCTTCACTAACTCCAGCACGATCGTTCTCTCGACGGGGTTCATGCCCGCCGATGGCTCGTCCAGGAGGCACAGCACCGGCTGGACGGCCACGGCGATGCCCAGTTCCAGGCGCCGCTGGTCGCCATGAGAGAGCTGACCCGCGGCCTGGCCGCGCTGTTCGAACAGGCCGACTTCTGCCAGCAGATGGTCGGCGTCCTCCACAGCTGCCGTGTAGGCAGATGTCGGAGAGAAGAAGCGAAGCAGCCTGCGCTGTCGCGCGAGCACAGGCAACAGCACGTTCTCGTGGACGGTGAGGCGGGGGAAGATGTTCATGACCTGATACGATCTCGTCACGCCCCGGCGGACGCGCAGATGGCTGGGGAGGCGCGTGATGTCTTCGCCTCGGAAGATGACCCGACCGGCGTCAGGTGCTAGGGCCCCGCTCAGGAGGTTGATGAGCGTGGTCTTTCCGGCGCCGTTAGGCCCGATGAGGGCGACGAGCACGCCGACAGCCAACTGCAGATCGATGGCGTCCACTGCGGCCAGGTCATGGAAGGACTTGCGCAACTTCTCCACCCGCAGGAGCTCACGCACAGGAGGTCACTTGCTGGCGACCGCCGGGGCAGGCGCCGCCCGAGGGCGGGCGACCATCCCGGCCACGATCCCCGCGACGCCGCCGCGGAAACCCATGACCAGGATGATGACGACGGTCCCTAGCACGATCGACCAGTGCACCGTCACGCGGACAATGAGATCTTTGATGATGATGAACAGCGCGCCGCCCACAATGGGACCGGAGAAGACATAGATACCGCCCAGGAGTGTGGCCAGGATGGGATCGGCCGAGGTCGTCCAGTGCGCCATCACTGGTGTGACCGTGTTTTCAAGTGGCGGCAGGAGTGCACCCGCCAACCCCGCGTAGAGCCCCGCGATGGTGAAGGCCAGCAGCCGGTGGGTGGTGACCGACATGCCCACAAACGGCGCCCGGGTCTCCCCGTCGCGGATGGCCTGCAGGCTCAGCCCAAACGGAGAATTGACGAGGCGGTACATGAAAAAGACCCCCAGCAATACCACAACGAGTACAAAGTAGTAGTAGTGCTCGATGGTGGAAAGGCTGATTGACGCGATGCCGAGTATCTTCAGTGGTGCTCGCGGGATGCCCACCAGCCCGTCGTCGCCTCCCGTGACGTCGCGCCACTTCCACGCCACGGAGTAGATCATCATCCCGAAGGCCAGTGTCAGCATCGAGAAGTAGATGCGGGTGTGCCGCACGGAGAGGGCGCCCAACAGAACCGCCACCACGGCTGCGGCTACTGTGCCGCCGAGGACGCCCAGCAGGAGAGAGGGCTGCACCAGCAGGATTTTGGCGCAGATGTATGCGCCCACGGCGTAGAATCCGGCCTGCCCAAACGAGAGCAGGCCGGTATACCCGAAGAGCAAGTTGAAGCCCAAGGCGAAGAGAGACAAGATCAAGATCTGGATGGTCAGATACGTGAGATAGTTGCCCGCGAGAAGCGGCAGCACGATGAGGGCGGCGACCAGCGCGGCAGTCAGCGGCCCCGACATGATGTGGGCGTGGCGCAGGTACGTCATTAGTTACGCCGGTCAATTCACATGGGCAAACAGGCCCTGGGGGCGCACGAGCAGGACCACCGTCATGATCACGAAACTGAAAAACAGCTCGAAGATGGGAAAGAACAAGGTGCCATATGCGGAGAGGATGCCGACGATCAGGGATCCCGTGAACGCTCCCTTCAAACTGCCCAAGCCGCCGATCACTGTGATGATGAACGCCTGAATGATCATGGCCGCCCCGATGCCCGGGGCCGCGACCCGAATCGGCGTCCCCAGCGCGCCTCCCAGCGCCGCCAGCATGGCGCCCACGACAAAGACTGTCGAGAACACCCAGGGGACATTGACGCCGATGGCATTCGCCATCTCGCGATCGGACGCCGTCGCCCGTACCACCCGGCCCCACCAGGTCTTCTCGAACAGCGCCCACAGCCCGATGCCGACCAGGATGCCGATCGCGATGAGGAACGTGTTATAGACCGGAAATGGCCGTCCAAAGACCGGCCACGCGCCGTCGAGGAACCGGGGAATGGGTGGAATCTTGAAGACACCGCCCCAGATGATCTTGACCGCGTCGTCGAGGACCAACACGAAGCCAAACGTGAGCAGAAGCTGGTAGGCGTGATCCAGATGGTAGAGGTGTCTGAGGAAACCCCGCTCCATGATCAGCCCCAGCACCGCCGCAACTGCGAGGCTGAGCAACACGGACAGTCCGAACGGGAATCCCAGGAGCCCATAGAAGGTGTACGCCATGTAGGCTCCGACCATAAACAGGCTCCCGTGCGCAAAGTTGATGACCCCGAGGACCCCGAAGATGATGGTGAGACCCGCAGAGATGAGCCAGAGGGACATAGCCAGAGAGACGCCGATGAGGCCCTGATACCCGATGGTGTCCATGGAGGGCGGGCCGTGCTTGTGTGGTCGTCCTCCCGACCGGCGATGGCGCCGACTCGACTCTGGTTACTTTCCGACAGGCACGGCCGTGAAGGGCGGCGAGCGCCAGTACTCGTTCGCCGGGATTACGACTAGATCGCCGAGTACAGGAATCGGGTACTTGGCATCCCACACGACTCTTCCGGCCGGGACGTTGTAGACGAACTGGTGATCCTCGGACCGGTACACGCGCAGACCGGCAGGCGTGGGGATGCGCATCCCGTTCAACGCGGCCAAGACGCTGTCGGTATCCAGACTCTTGGCCTTCTCGAGGGCCAGCTTGGTGATGTAGATGGCTGAGTAGGTCGTTTCCGCCGAGTAGTTGGGAAGCCGCGACCATCGCTTCTGGAATCGCTCCACAAAAGATCGGTTGATCTGGGTGTTGGGCCAGTTGTGGATATACCGGGCCGTCGCCCAGAGCTTGCCCTTGAATCGGTTGTCCTGCACCTCACGGGAAATCCCCTCCAGAACGTCCACCGACCCGCCCATCGCCTGGAACCATGCCTGGACTTTGTCGAAGACGCCCATGAGCAGGGCCTGACGGAGGAGCGTCACAGCTTCACCGGCCCACGGGGTGGCGATGATGGCATCCGGGTTCGTCGCCATCACGGCGGCGATCTGGCTGGAGAAGTCGAGGGTCAAGAACGGTGCCCAGGCCGCTCCTACGAACTCGGCGTCGGGCCGGGATTTCTTCATGACGTCCTTGAAGATGGCCCAGGTGGCGTAGCCGTACTCGTAATCCGCCCCGATGGTCGCCCAGCGTTTGATCTCCGGGTTATCTTTGAAGACCCACGCGGCGATGGCATCCTGGTAGACGGGCGCGCTGACGCGGACGATCTCCTTGATCTTCTTGTCATAGACCAGCTCCTCGGTGAGCCGGTGCGTGGCCGCATGGGTGAAGAACTGGATGCGCTTCAACTCTTGGAGCACCGGCCCCAAGGCCATGGCGATGCCGCTGCTGTCCGTCCCGTACAGGAAGTGCGCGCCCCACTCGTTCACGAGGAATCGAGCGTTCTTCACGCCGGTGGCGGGTTTGTTCTCATCATCCATGAAGCGCATCTCCAGTTTGCAGCCGAGGATGCCGCCCGCGGCATTGATCTCCTCGATCGCCAGAGTCGCCCCCATGTTGATTTGGCGCCCGTAGTCGGCATGCGCCCCTGACGCAATTCCCTGCACACCTAATTTGAGCGTGGGGACATTCAATTGACATGCGGTTTGCCCGACGCTTGCAGGAGGAACAATAAGGGCCAGCAAGATCAGCATCACGGTTGCACTAGAAATCCATGTCCTCATCTTGACGCCCCCTCAATGTCGCCCAGTGTGGATGGCTTTTTCCCCGCGTCTTCTATGCGCCCTACAATGCGGATGTCCGCCCCACTTGAGTATCCGTAGCAGATCTGGTTCAGCGCGCGATCTCCGTGTGCGCGAATACAGGCGCGACTTCGTGCCAGGTGGCGATGACCGTTTTGATGATTTCGTCCACGTCCGCTGCGGAGTGCGCGGCAGTGACCGTGACACGCAAGCGGCTGGTGTGCGGGGGGACGGCCGGAGACACGATCGGCGGGATGAAGACGCCGCGGTCAAACAGCCGGCGAGCCATGGTGAGAGCGGCGTCATCGTTGCCGGTGATCACGGGCACAATGGCCGTGGGATCATCGCGCACCTCGAGGCCTCCGGCACGCAAGCCGCTACGCAATGACAGATAGTTCTGCCGGAGACGCTCCACACGCTGAGGCTCGCGCTCGAGTAGGTCGAAGGCGGCGAGGCAGGCCGCCGCGCTCCCAGGCGGCAGGGCGGCAGAAAAAACAAAGGCCCGGGAGGTGTGCTTGAGCAACGCACTGAGCTCGGCCCTGCCGGCAATATATCCCCCCACGGAGGGGATGCTTTTAGACAGAGAGCTCATCTTGATGTCGATCGTCCCCCGGAGCCCAAAGTGGCTCTCGATCCCCCGCCCGTCACTGCCTAACACCCCCAAGGAGTGGGATTCATCCACCATCAACCAGGCTTGGCGGCGCTGGCAGACATCGACCAGAGCGGGTAGGTCGATGACGTCCCCATCCATGCTGAAGACGGCATCGGCGACCACGAGCGTGCCCGCCCCGGCCGGAGCCTCGGCCAGCGCGTGGTCTACCGCCGCGATGTTGTTGTGCGGGACGCGCACGAGTCGTGCGCCGGACAGCAGGCACCCATCGATGATACTCGCGTGGTCCAGTTTGTCGCAGACGACCACGTCGCCGCGGCCCACGAGCGTGGTGATGGCGGCCACGTTGGCCACGTACCCGCTGCTGTATACGACCGCCGTGTCCGCGCCGATGAATGTCGCGATCCGCCGTTCCAGCCGGTCATGCAGGTCGGTGTTGCCCGCGAGCAAGCGGACGCCATGAGTCCCGGTTCCGTACTGCGCCACCGCTGCATTCGCGGCGGCTTCGATCTCGGGATGACCGAGCAATCCCAGGTACGAGTACGAGGCTCCCAACAACACGGACCGTCCCGCGATCGTGACGCGCGGGCCCCGCAGCGCTTCGACCGGCTCTAAGTACAGGTACAACTGGCGCTCCTGCACCCGGTGCACGCGAGTCGCGAACTCATTCACGCGGCGCGTGATGGGATTTGTCGCTAGATGATCCGTGGTCATGGGGCTACGCATGGCCGTTCGCCGGAGTGAGGGGAGAAGCCTTCCCCAGTGCGTACGCATGCGCTGGTGACCCGTGGGCCGGAGCGGCGGAATAAGCCCACGGTACAGGTGAGGTCGCAGATGGGTGTCTTAGGAGGTTAGCGCGGCTTGATCCGCCGTCGGGCGGAGCTGGCGTGTGAGGGCAGGCCCTCCAACTCGGCGAGGCGCGTCGCAAATGGCGCGAGAGATGCCGCGCCCTCTGCGCTTAATCGCGTGGAGGAAACGACCCGTAAGAATGTCCCCACCCAGAGGCCTCCGGTAAACCGGGCGGTGCCGCCGGTGGGCAGGACGTGGTTGGGGCCTGCCGCGTAGTCCCCGAACACGACGCTGGACGCGGCGCCGATAAACAGTGCGCCATACGCCGTTAAACGCGAGGCCACCGCGTCCGGGTCGGCAACCATCAGTTCCACGTGTTCGGGGGCGAGGGCGTTGACCTTTGCACACGCCTCCTCCACGCCACTGGCGATGACCACCTCGCCATTCTCGTCCCAGGATGTCCGCGCTGCGCTCGGGTTGGTCTCGCGGGCCAATGCCGATTCGACATGCTCGAGGGCTACGCGCGCGACGCGTGCGTCTGTGGAGACCAAAATCGCGCGAGCCCGCGCGTCATGCTCCAACTGCGCCAACAGATCAGCGGCGGCCAGTTCAGGGTCGGCTGACCCGTCGGCGACGATGCACAGTTCGGTGGGGCCGGCCAGCAGGTCGATCCCGACCTGTCCATAGACCTGTCGTTTAGCCTCCGCCACGTAGGCATTCCCGGGGCCGACGATCAGGTCGACCGGACGCACCGAGGTGGTCCCAAATGCCAGCGCCGCGATCGCCTGGGCCCCGCCCATGCAGTAGATCTCATCGGCGCCGGCCAGCGCGATCGCCGCCAGTGTGACCGCGTGAATGGAGCCGTCGGGACCAGGGGGGGCGCATGCGGCCACGCGCGGGACCCCGGCTTCTTTGGCGGGCAGGATCGTCATTAGGGCAGTAGACGGCAGCGGGTGCCGTCCGCCTGGAATGTAGCATCCCGCCGCCTGTACCGGCAGAAGGCGGTGGCCAACACGCACTCCAGGGGTCAACTCGATCTCCATCTCGGCAATGGTCTGGCGCTGCGCCCGCGCGAATGCACCAATGCGGTCTTTCGCCCACTGTAGCGCTTCGCGAGTGGGGCCAGGAAGAGAGGCCAGTGCCTGGTCGGCATCCGCTCGACGGATCGCAAGCGTCTGCCGCTTCACCCCATCAAAGCGTTGTGTGTAGTCCAGGACGGCGGCCTCGCCGCGAGCTCGCACGTCGTCGAGGATGTGGGCGACGGTATCGCGCACCTCCGTCTGGGGACGAGGGGCCGGCCGCGCGTGCTTCAGCGTTTGCACGAGGAACCTGTAGTCATTGCGGCAACCGTAATACGCGAACGACTGACGACTCCCTGCTCTGGGTACCCTGCCCGCAGGGCCAGCCCGCCGGCGCGGTGCCTGTTGGGCCTGCCGGTGGGGTATGGTAGAGGCGATGGACCCTTTCCAGCCCGTGCGCGCCCGCACACCTCACAGCATCCGGACCCTTCCGGCCGTTGTACTGGGGATGCTGTTGCTCAGCGGTAGTGTGTTTGCCGCGGGGCCGATTCTCTTGGCACCCGATCGGCGCGCCATCCCGCAGCTGGTGACGCGAGAACAGACGGAGATTCGCTACGGCACGGGCGTCGTCGTCGGTGCCGAAACGATTCTCACCGCGCGGCACGCCGTGGCGGGTACCGTGGAAGTCGTGTTGCCCAATGCGAAAGTGATCGGCGGAGTACGGTGCCGCGCGCCTGACCGCGATACCGCCGTCATTACAGCGAGGCTGCCAGCGGGGACGCCGCGTTATCGTATTTCCTTCCGCACGCTGAAGGTTGGCGAAACTGTACGCGTGGGCGGATACCCGGACCGGCGGTGGACGGTGGTCAGCGGACGGGTGACGAACATGATCAAGAGCGCCATCCTCAGTGATCGCCGCGTCACCACTCCGATGGTCGTCTTCAAGCCGGCGCTCCACCAAGGGGCGAGCGGGTCGCCCGTGCTCGATGCGAAAGGGTACGTGGTAGGCATCTTCGTCGCGTCGAACGCACGGGAAGATTACAGCATTGCCCTGCCGATCGCCACGGGGTTAGGACCGTGTCGGTCAATCGTCCAAGAAGGCGCCGCACCCGTGGCCCCGATGAGCAATTCCCACCAGCTGCTCTCCGTTGTATTCGTCGCCCATTCGTGACGTAGACCCCCCCACGTCGTCTCGCGCCCGAAGCGCAGGGCTTTTTCCCCGGCGCGTGTAATGGGTGTTCGGCACATTCGCGTTGCTCAAGGAGTTGGGTTATGGAATCCCGCACCCTCATCGCGACGGACCTGTCTGCGCTAGTCCATCCGCTGCAACATCCTGCAGACCACCAGGCGCCGGTGGTCTTCGTCGAAGGACGGGGGGCGGTGTTGCGCGACGCCGACGGCCACGAGTACCTGGATGGACTGGCGAGTCTGTGGAATGTGAACGTGGGCCACGGCCGGACCGAGCTGGCGGACGCCGCTGCCGCGCAGATGCGCAAGCTGGCATATGCCTCGGCCTATGTCGGGTACACTAACGAACCGGCCGTGCGCCTGGCAGAACGATTGCTAACGCGGGCCTACCCCAACCTCTCCGGCGTGTACTTCACGACCAGCGGGGCGGAGTCCAACGAAACGGCCTTCAAGCTCGCGCGCTACTTCTGGCGGCGCCAGGGCCACCCGGCGAAAACCAAGATCATTTCGCGCATCCATGGATACCACGGCTTGACCTTGGCCGCGATGAGCGCGACCGGGATGCCGGCCTTCCATGCGATGTTCCAACCCACGGTGCCCGGGTTTGTGCACGTGCTGCCGTCGTACCCCTACCGGTACCCGGGGTCGATGGCCGATGCGGTGGAGGCGGCCATTAAGAAGGAAGGACCGGAGACTGTCGCGGGAGTTCTCGCGGAGCCGGTGATCGGGGCCGGAGGCGTCATAGTGCCGACCGCCGACTACTTCCCCGCCGTGCGCGAGATCTGCAACCGCCACCACGTTCTGCTCATCGCCGATGAGGTCATCACCGGGTTTGGCCGTACCGGTCGGTGGTTTGCGCTCGAGCATTGGGGCGTGCAGCCCGATCTCGTCAGTTTCGCCAAGGGAGTGACCAGCGCGTACCTGCCCCTGGGCGGGGTGATGGTGTCCCGCCAGATCCACGAGGCCATCGAACGTGCTCCCCTGACCGAACGGTTCATGCACGCGGCAACCTACTCCGGACATCCGACCTGTTGCGCAGTGGGCCTCGCAAACCTGGACATTTTCGACCGCGAACGGCTCGTGGAGCGGGCCGCGACCCTCGGCGCCCAACTCCAGCAGAAAGCCCAGACGCTGCGCAGCCTGCCCTCTGTGGGCGACGTGCGCGGATTGGGGCTGATGTGTGGGATTGAACTGGTAGCCGACAAAATGACCAAAACCCCGGCTCTGGGCGTCGGGGCCAAGGTGCTTGGCGAGGCGCGCCGGCGCGGCTTGATTACGCGGATGCGCACCGGGCAGGCGGGCGACTACCCCATTGGCGACACCATCTGCATCGCGCCTCCCCTGGTCGTCACGGAACAGCAGGTCGACCGCATCATTGACATTCTCCGGGAGTCGATCACCGCCGTGACCGCCGCGTCGTGACCGGCAGGGTGGTCATCGTCACCGGGGCCAGCAGCGGGATCGGCGAGGCAGCGGTCCGGGCGTTTGGCGCACGGGGGGACTCGGTGGTGCTGGTCGCGCGGCGCCGTGAGCGACTACAAGCCCTTGCTGCGTCCGTGCCGGACAGCCTTCCAATCACCGCCGACGTTACCCGTCCCGATGATCGTCAGCGCGTTGTCGAGCAGACCCTCGCGCGTTACGGCCGCGTCGACGTCTTGGTCAACAATGCGGGGGTGGGTCTCTACGACTGGATCGACCAGCAATCCGAGGAGGCCATTTACCAGGAGGTGGCGACCAATCTTGTAGCTCCCCTCCTGCTCACCCGGGCGGTGATTCGGGTAATGCTGCAGGCGGGAAAGGGAGTCATCATTAACGTGGGCTCGATCGCCAGCCGCGTGGGAACTCCGGCGATGTCGATCTACAACGCCACGAAGTTTGGCCTGCACGGGTTTACCGAGGCGTTGCGCCGGGAGGTGGGCCCGCAAGGCATTGCCGTGTGCGGGATCTACCCCGGCGGGGTGGCGGGTACCGAATTCACCCGTCACCGCCGCGTGAATCCACAGGTGACTACCCCGTCGTGGTTGCGCCTTCGCGTCGACCGCGTCGCACAGGAGATCGTCGCATTGGCCGACCGTCCGCGCGCCGAGCGGATCATGCCTAGCATCTTCCGACCGGTGG
>MNEU01000024.1 GCA_001917855.1 Armatimonadetes bacterium 13_1_40CM_64_14
CCTGCGTCAGCGCCGCCGTCAGCGTCGTCTTCCCGTGATCCACGTGCCCGATCGTCCCTACGTTCACGTGCGGCTTCGTCCGTTCAAACTTCTGCTTGCTCATCTCCGTACGCGCTCCTCTGTTCTGGCGTGGTCTCCCCTATCCCTTAGTGTCCGACAGATCGCATGACGCGACCCGTAATCAAGTTTAATGGTGAACCGTGAAGCCAACTCACGATTCACCATGCCACCAAGACTATTGTATCGCTGGCCACGGGCCTGCGCTGGAGCCCACGACCGGATTCGAACCGGTGACCTTGTCCTTACCAAGGACACGCTCTGCCACCTGAGCTACGTGGGCGCGTCGCATCCGTATTATAGGAGGCGACTATACCCATTTCAAGCACACTGCGTCAGGGCTTTCTTACGCCCTCGCGCACGATCAACTCCGCCCAGGATCCCTCCCCCGGCCCTCTAGCTGGGCAAACGGGCCGCGTCGACGGTCTCGCGGCCCCTGTTGGTCACAGCAGTCCTTCGAAGACGGCCAGCCCGACGATCAAACATCCCCAGAACAGCTTAAACCCGCGGAGGTAGTCCTGATCGGTGATGGCTATCGTCCGGGGTCCGCGCCGCTCGACGCCGGGGAAGAGGGTCGCCATCCGTCCGGGTGCCGTCCGCTTGAAGTCCACCTCGAACGTGACCGGAGAAGGAACCCGGTACGGGCTGAGCCGACCGGCGCGCACCGCCTGCACGGCATCGCGGGCGCGGTCCCGGATGAGACCCTGGGCTTTTTGGGGTGTCACGCTGAGGCCCGTGTATCGATCGAAGCCCTCTTTCACGGGAGCCACCAGCACACCCGGGAGTCGCCGTCCCGCGTCTGCGCACACGGCAGCATCGCCCGCCACCAAGGCGACTGGGACGCCAAAGGCGCCCGCGATTCCCGCGTTGATCACCGCCTCATCCGCGGGCTCGCCATTGAGGCGGACCTCCTGCACAATCTTCCCCAGGAACGTGTGATTCAAGATGCCATCTCCCCCGCCCTCACGCTGGTGATAGCCGATGAAAAATGCCGCCGCGAAACTCTTGTCGATTCCTTCCATCTGCCCCAAGAGCCGGTTGCTGCCGCTGAGGAGCCGTGCTTCCGGGTGGAGCTCCTCCACCAGGATATTGGTCATCGGCCCGTGGCCGTCGCTCACGACGACCTCCTGCGCTCCACCCGCTAATGCACCCTCGACAGCTGCGTTCGCCTCCTGCGTCATCAGCCGGCGGAATCGGTCGTAATCGCGTTCTTGCGGCTGGACGTGCTTGGCTGCTGCCACACCCGCAATCCCTTCCATGTCGACGGAGATGTAAACCCTCACTGCCACACCCTCCCTCGGCCCTCTCAGCCATTGTCATCTGCGTGCGCTTCATACAAGAGTGCGCGCTGAGAAGCCTGAATCCTTCGCCTGCTCAGGCGTGAGCCGTGCCCGGCCGTCCAGGATCTTGGTTTGTCCACGTGCGGTCGGGGGCGCCCTGCGCGCCATATCACTCGGGACGGCGGGGGGGAAGAGAGCTTCTTTATCATTGGTTTTGCAAGCCTGCCGCCGCCCAGGCAATCGCGGAAGGACCTATGAAGCCGCAGCCAGGGGCGACTTTGGATGGACAGTTTGTGTGGGTATTAGGCCGGAAAATCGGATGTTTTTCACATGGGGACAGCCGCGCGTCACGAACCGTCTAGAAGCAGCTCGCACGGGGCAAACAATTCATTGCTCCGGGGTTCGTGCGGCAAAGGAATTTTTCTAGCGTCCTCCGCGGAACTCGGTTCCCCCCGGAAGATCTCAGTAAGGCGGGTGGGGAATGCGACCGACGAGGCGATCTGTGCGCGGGCTGCTGGCAGTGGGCCTCCTCATCCTCCCCGCCTACAGCGCATCGGACCGCTGGCTGGTGTGGTCTACCTCACACGCCATCCCGTTCCTGACCACCGCCACGAAATTGCACCATGCTGTCCAGAGGCTGACCTCAGCATCGATCGGTCCGAGGATCGCGGTCATCCCAGCACCGACAGCAACTGGTGTGGCCGTTCGCGGCGCGCCGCCTTCCCTGGTCCCGATGTCGCTGAATGCCGTGCCTCCCAAAGCGGTCGTGACCGTGCAGGCCGGGCAGACGCTGTGGGCTATTGCGCAAGCGCATGGTGTGACAGTCGAAACACTCCAAACTGCCAACGGTCTCGCGAAAACTCGCTCGATCGAAGTCGGCCAACAGATCGTGATCCCAGATCACTCCTCGGCCGCGATCGCCCTGCCCACGGCGGCGGTGGCGACGGCCGCGCAGCCGCCTGCGCGTCGCCCGCTGTCCGTTGTCGTGGGTGACGGCGAGACCCTGTGGGATCTTGCCCAGACCTATGGTGTGTCGGTCGACGCCATCGTGGAAACCAACGCGCTCCCGAACGGCGACCTGATCCGTCCTGGTCAGAAGCTGGTCATGCCTTACGGCGCGACGGAACTGCCGGCCCGCGTGGCGTTATCGAACCGACTGCGGTCGGTCGTGAGCATTGCCACGACGTTCGTGTGGCCGGCCCGTGGCCGCATCACCTCCGGGTTCGGGTTTCGGATGCATCCTGTCTTCGGGACTCGAGAGATGCACACGGGCATCGATATCGGCGCGCCTTTGGGAGCACCTGTCGTGAGCTCCCGGGAGGGCAGGGTAATCTGGGCTGGATGGTACGGAGGGTATGGGATGCTTGTGCGCGTCGATCACGGGAGTGGCCTGATGACCGCATACTCTCACTTGTCGCACATCTCCGTGAAGGTAGGCCAGATCCTCCATCCAGGAGATCTGGTCGGCCGGGTGGGGAGCACCGGGTTTAGCACTGGCCCGCACCTATTGTTCGAGATCCGAATTCACGGACGGCCTCTGGATCCACTGAAGTACCTATAAACCATCGCAGGTCGCCACGCGAAGAGAACTGCCCAATCCGACGCGGCCGCACGATTGCTGCACGAAGATAGGTCCCGCGATCCCGCCCGTGGAAAAGGGCGAGCACCGAAATCACGTCCGCCCGGAGGAGAGGACACTCATGCGGGGACTGAGTACCAGCGTCGTCACCCTGATCCTAATGGCAATCGTGGTTTCGATTTCGCCGGGACAGCTGGCTGCACAGGAGCCGTCGTCAGTGTGGCTGGTCGTTCAATTCAAGATATCGATGGTCGAAGGCAAGCCCCTCCGGCAGGTGACGGGCCCGATCCCCTCGAGCAGTCTGTGTGACACTATGCTGAAATTTGCCCAGGAAGGGTTAAGCAAACAGGGCTTGGAAGTCACGTCGATGGCCTGCCGAAATGACATCACCATGATCGTCCCGGATAGGGGGGCTCCCGCCTCCCCTCCACCTTCCCAGGCTCCGAGCGAGGGACACTGAGTTCCTACTTACCATCTCTCTCGTGAGGCGCTCTAGAGAATGATGCCAAAACTCCAAGTCTCCTTTCCCGCCCAGATTGTGATCGTGATAGTGCTCCTCATGGGCGCGATGGTTCTCACTCATGCAGGGGCGCCTGCGAACGCTGTCCCACCCTTCTCCCACATCTTCCTGATTGTTCTGGAGAACCGGGAAGCCAACACCATCATCGACTCGCCCGAAGCCCCGTACCTCGCGACCCTGGCGTCCCGGTATGCGGTCGCCGATCGCTACTACGGTGTCACCCACCCGAGCCTACCTAACTACCTTGCGCTGACGGCCGGCGACACCTTCGGGATCACGACGAACTGCACGGATTGTCCGATTGATGCCCCCAATCTCGTTGACCAACTGGAGGAACACGGCAAGAGCTGGAAAGCCTACCTCGAGGGATTTCCTGGGAATTGCTTCACGGGCGCCTGGGCCGATGGATATGCGAAAAAGCACAACCCGTTCATGTACTACACGAGTATCACGAAGAGCTCAGAGCGCTGCACCCGGCAGGTGCCGCTGAGTCAACTTCAGCACGATCTTGTGGAGGACTCCGCCCCCGATTTCGTCTGGATCACGCCCAATATGTGCCACAGCATGCATGACTGCTTGACGCGAGAAGGGGATGAGTGGCTGCGAGTCATCGTTCCGCAGATTCGTGCCTCGCGAGCGTGGGCCAATCAGGGAGTGCTCTTCATTGTCTGGGATGAGGGGACGACCGGGGCCGGATGTTGCGGGCAATTGGGGGGCGGACGAGTGGCCTTGTTTGCCATTAGTCCACTGAGCAAACCGGGATATCGGAGCATGACGCCATCGAGTCACTACTCGCTGATCCGAACGATTGAAGACGCCTGGGCCTTGGGTCATCTCCACCACGCCGCCGATTCCACGACATCTGTGTTGGCTGACCTCTTCATCGGGACACCGCGGTGAACCGCGATCCCCGCCAGGCCGCGTCTGCCATCACCTTCCGACGCGAGCAGGAAGCGCGGGAGCCCTGCCGTAGACAGTGACGGCAAAATAGTCGGGGTTGGACCATGCATGTAAGGAGGCGGTCGCGTGGATTGGGTTGGCTGGATGGTCGCGATCTTGTTGGTATGGTTCCTGTTCTTCCGCAAGCCATGAGCATTCGATCACAGACTCCGTCAGGGCTTGGACCATGCGCGCGGGGTCAGTATAATGAGGGACAGGTTGCCCTCCGCTATGGTGGGCGCCGGAGATCAATCGAGCGGGAGTAGCTCAGTGGTAGAGCGTCTCCTTGCCAAGGAGAAGGTCGCGGGTTCAAGTCCCGTCTCCCGCTCCAGTTCGCAAGCGCTCAGGGCGGCGTAGCCAAGAGGCAAGGCAGGGGTCTGCAAAACCCCCATCCCCCGGTTCGAATCCGGGCGCCGCCTCCACCTAAACGCACCAGTTCTCAGACCTCTCCTTCCTTGCCGCGTGACCGTGGCGCAATCGGATAGGTATCCTCAATCAGAAAGCCCGGGGATTCGATGACAAATGTAGGTCGGTGGCGTTGGCGTTCATTCCTGTTGGTGCCCAGGGAGGAGTTGGAACCCACACCCCGCGGAGCGCGCGAGGGCGGTTTCGGCCAATGCACTCCGAGTCGCCATCATCTCACCTAGCACCGACGTGAGATCGGTGAAAGCTCGTCCACTCTGTTCGGTATTGTCCACAGATTTCTCCCGATGATACAATTCGCGCATGAAACCCAGATGGACCGAGTCCGATCTACGAGAAGCGGTACAGAATGCTAGGAGTATCCGTCAGGTGCTAGGTTCGCTTAAATTGGTACAGGCTGGTGGCAACTACTCAACGGTGAAAAAGCACATAGAGCACTTCGGACTACCCACGGCCCACTTCAAAGGTTACGCCTGGAACAAAGGTATGAAAGTGGAAATCAAGCCGAAGCGCGCTTTAGAAGAAATCCTGGCGAGGGGTGTCTACTACAAAAGCTTCGAGTTAAAGCAGAGACTCTTCATTGCAGGCTTGAAACCGCAACGATGTGAGGAATGCGGATGGGCACAAAGAACTCCCGAAGGGCATCTACCGTTGGAAATTCATCACGTCAACGGGGATCCGTGCGATAATAGGCTGGAAAATTTGCAGATCATCTGTCCAAATTGTCATTCCCTAAAACCGAATTACCGAAACAGGATTCGAAGTCGGTCAGCTATGCCCAGGTGGTGAAACCGGCAAACACGCGACACTTAAAATGTCGTCCTGCTAAAGCAGGTTGTGGGTTCGACTCCCACCCTGGGCACCAATCATCCGAGGAGAGGTTGTAGCAATTCGTTGATTCGCTTACCCTTCGAGCAATCCGCAACGCGCTGCGGGAACGGATTGCTTCGTCCCGCCCCCTAGTGCTTCCCACAGAATACATTAATGTAGAAATGCGTACGTCCTGCCCCTTTGGAGCCTGAAGGTAAGCTAACAACCAGTCTTAACCACAGCGGTTCGCCTCAGAGGGTGACAATCTTGAACTTGATGGCGGTCACATGCTGCTTTGTTCTGCTCTGATATTCGGCTTCAGCGAGTAGCCGACAGGACCTCGAATCTACGAGGCTTCGAAGCTACGATCAGTAGGGTCTGGCGCACACGTCCGAATCTGACCTAACTCCAAAACCTCCTCTTACGCTGCCTTGTCAAAAGGTAGAGGAAGAAAGGCGCCCCCGCCCCCGCCGTCACTATTCCTACGGGGATTTCGCGGGGTGCGGCGAGCGTGCGGGCGAGGGTGTCTGCGAGCAGCATTGTCACCGCTCCCCCGAGTGCCGCCGCCGGAAGGAGCCGCCGGTGATCCGGACCGGTCACCAGTCTCAACAGATGTGGCACGATCAGGCCCACAAACCCGATCAGACCCGACGTGGCCACCGCCGCCGCCGCCATCAAGGCTCCCGCCGCGGTCAGTTGCATGCGCACCCGCCCGGTGGCCACGCCGAGGGAACGAGCGGTTTCATCTCCCAATACCATGAGATTTAGATCGCGCGCCCCCGCAGCAGCCACGACGTAGCCCACGACTACATAGGGCACGATGAGTAGCACATGCTCCCACCGGCGGCCTGAGAACCCACCGAGTAACCAGAAAAGCACTTGCTGGAGGCTTTCCCCGCCCAGCACCTGCATCGCAGAGATGACCGCGCCCAAGAACGCCCCGATCGCCACTCCAGCCAGCAGCAACTGCTCGATCACGACGTCTCCACGGTGCCATCCCAACCGATATACGATCGCTGTCACGGCCACCGCGCCGACAAAGGCGAAGACGGTGGCCGCACTGAGACCTCCCGCCGCAATCGTCACGCCAAAGACAATCGCGCTCGTGGCCCCCAACGCCGCCCCAGCGGAGACGCCTATGATGTACGGATCAGCCATGGGATTGCGGAACAAGCCTTGAAAGATCACCCCTGACGTCGCTAGGGCCGCGCCGACCAGCGCCGCCAGAACAACGCGTGGCAATCGGAGTTGGAGCACGATGCTGGACGCGATAGGGTCGACCTGTCCTGACCCGAGTCCTATGGGCGCGGCCAGGGCGCCGAGGACCTGCGAGACCGGCAACCGTACTGCCCCGACCGCGACGCCGACTACCGCTACGAGCAGGAGAGCGACCGCGAGTGCGCTCAGCAGGGGGTAGGACCCGGAGCGTGGATCAAATCGCGCTACGGGCGACGCGCTCGCAGGCGGAGGAGCCTGCACCGTCACAACGACCTACGGCCCTCGATGATGGACAGAAACTCGGCTCGGGTGCGCGGGTCGTCCCGGAAAATGCCACGGGTAGCCGAAGTGACAACCCGGCTGCCCGGTTTCTTCACGCCGCGTGCGGTCATGCATGAATGCTCAGCCTCGATGACCACCCCCGCTCCTGCAGCGCCGAGGCCCCCCTGGCATAGGAAGTCTGCAATCTGGGACGTGAGACGCTCCTGGACCTGCGGCCTGCGAGCCAGCATTTCCACGAGCCGCGCCACTTTGCTGACCCCGAGAATCCGGCCTTGGGGAATATAGCCGACGTGCGCGACCCCATGGAACGGCAAGAAATGATGTTCACAAAGGCTTGTGAAGGGGATGTCTTTCACGATGACCATCTCATGGTGGTCCTCATCATCGAAGCCTGTTTCGAGCAACTGACTCGGATCTTGTGTCAGTCCCGCAAAAAGCTCCTCGTACATGTCGGCGATGCGCCGCGGCGTGCCCACTAACCCCTCGCGCGCGGGGTCTTCGCCAATCGCCTTGATGATCACGCTAACGGCTTGCTCGATGCCCTTCTTGTCCACGGCGGAGAACCTCCGTCTTCGATTCTGAAGAGACCCGCACGCTGGCGGGAGACCGGTATCCGCAGAAAAACTCCATCATGCGCGTCACGCGCACCATGGCTTGCACGTCATGCACCCGCAGCATGTTGGCCCCCTGCGCGACGGCGAACGCGACGGCAGCCGCTGTTCCCTCCAAGAGATCATCAGGGTGCAAGTGCAGCAGGTCCCGGATGTAGTCCTTGCGAGATGTCGCCACGAAAATTGGAAAGCCCAAGTTGCGCAGCTCTGGCAGGCGGCGCATGAGCTCGAGATCCCGGGTGGGGTGTTTGCCGAAGTTGAGGCCAGGATCAACCAGAATGCGCTGCCGAGGGAGACCTGCGGCGGTGACCTCATCGGTCCGACGCTGCAGAAACGCCGCCACCCAATCCATCATCGACGGGACGTCGATATCGGTGTAGTGCTGCCGGGGACGCCCGTGCAGGTGCATGATCACGATTCCGGCCTCACTGCCCGCGAGGACACGCACCATCTCCGGATTTGCGGCGCCGCTGATATCGTTGACAAGGACGGCACCAGCCTCGATCGCGGCCTTCGCCACTTCCGGCTTGTACGTGTCCACAGCCACGGGCCGGCCGAAGCGGCGGACCAGCTCGGAAATCAGTGGTGCCACGCGCGCGATCTCCTCGCGCACCGGGAGCGGATCGCCCTCTTGCGCCGTCTCGCCGCCGACCTCAATGACATCGGCGCCCTCCCGCACCATCTCCTCCGCCCGAGCCAGTGCGGCGTCCCTCCCGTAAAATCGCCCGCGGTCATAGAACGAATCCGGCGTGTTGTTGAGGATCCCGGCCACATAGACGCGAGTGGCGAAGTCTAACCGGTGTTTACCCAGCGTTACGACGGGCGGCGGCGCGGTCACAGCCCGCAGTGTGCGGCGCAACGCGGTAGCAACAGGTGTTTCCGCGACACCCACCATCCGTTCGAACAGGTCCGGTATCCCGGCTAACACCACCTGGATCTTGTCCTGCAACGGCGGCGACGCGGGCGCTGGTTCCGACGCCGTCCCCCCGATCCCGACAAACTGGGCGGCGGCACGCCGTAAGGGCTCTTCCGGGGCGATGAGTCGAATCCGGAGCCCGGCCGCTCCTTCGAGCGCATCGCGCGGGGGTAACGGTATTAGTGCCCACGTCCAGTACAACTCGTCTGGTTCAATCATGCGTCCTCGCATTGGGGCTCCACGATTCACACCCAGTATACGCAAATCGCGAGATTATTATTCTGTGGGATCCGGAATCACTCGCAGCGCGCGGACAGGGGACAGTGCCACCCAGAGAAATGCCAGCAACCCGCCCGCAGCTGCGACGGCAATCGCTGCGCGCAGACCGAGGGATGCGCCAAGCACACCGCCCAAGATCCCGCCGAGCGGCATCGTGCCCCATACGAGGAAGCGCATCGTGGCGTTCATCCGCCCCTGTAGCCGGTGGGGCGTGATCGCCTGGCGCAAGCTAACCTGATTGATATTGTAGATGGGGTTGGCAAAGGATACGAGCATCGTGGACAGGATCAGGAGCCACGCTGTTCCCGCCGACGCAGCCGCTACAGGCACTTGAGCGAGCCCGAAAAGCAAGGACGCGCCCACAATGGTCCGACCCACGCCGAGTCGGTTGGCCACCCGCCACGCCATCAGAGACCCGATTAGGCCCGTCACACCTCCGATACTGAAGATCACCCCGATCTGGGCAGGCCCCAACTTCAGGTCACGAGTCGCAAACAGGATGTAGAGGGCGAACACTGCAGAACTGAAAAAGTTGGACGTCCCCGTGCACCCCGCGATGGAACGCAGCAACGGGTTGCCCAAGACGACACTGAGTCCTTCGCGCACCTCCAGCAACACCGGCCCCCGGATCGGCCGCTGTGTGGACCCTTCGCGTCGTCGGATGAGACTAATCAGGCCGCCGGACGCGACGAACGATATCGCGTCGAGCACGATCGCAAGCGGCGCTGAGACGAGCTGAATCACGATCCCCGCAACACTGGGACCAGCGAGACCAGCCAGGGAGCGCGTCGCTTCCAGCTTGCTGTTGCCCTCGACGAGCTGACCCCGGTGCACCAGATCGGGAAGATAGGCTTGATACGCGACATCGAAAAAGACGGTAAAGATGCCCACTAGGACACCGACGGCGTAGAGGTGCAACATGCTCAAACTGCCCAGGACGGCTGCCAGCGGAATCGAGAGCAGCACGATCGCGCGACCTAGATCGCCCGTAATCAGGACCGGCCGCCGCGGGAGCCTGTCCACCCACACCCCAGCGAACAGCCCGATGAGGAGGAACGGCGCACGCGTAACCGCTGTCAGAATCCCCATCTGACCCGGGGTGGCTCCGAGGGTCAGCACGGCGATGAGGGGTATGGCCAATTCGCTGAACCGATCCCCAAAGACCGAGATTGTTTGGGCCGTCCACAGCTTTAGGAAGTCCCCATGCTCCCAGAGGGGTCGCCCGGTCGACTCCCCAGCGGACGGAGGAATGGCGGATGGTCGAGCTTCAAGCCCCATAGATCGCCCCGGTGTAGACAAGCTCCCGGTGCGCGGGGATCAGTCTCGGAGGCGCCGGCCGGTCAAAGCGATGAAGACATCCTCCAGGGACGTTTCGACGAGCTGCAGATGGCGCACGTGGACCCCCTGGGCGTTGACCGCCTGCATCGCCTGCGGCAGGACTCCCGTGATGTCGGTGACGGTCATCGTGATTTCCCAGGCACTGTCGGGGGGCAAAGGCTGCAGCGTCAGCGACGCAACACCCGGGATCGTTCGAAGCACGGCGGTGGCATGGTCGGCGCGGCCGTCGACTTCCATCCGGAGGATCATCTCGCCCTGATGGGCCCGCTTGAGAGCCTGCGGGCTGTCGAGCGCCACGATGCGGCCCTGGTCCATGATTCCCACCCGCTCGCAGAGCTGATCCGCCTCTTCCATCGAATGCGTGGTGAGGAGGATCGTTTTCCCCTCGTCGCGGTGAAGGTGTCGGATGAGATCCCGGATGATTCGGGAGGCCTGAGGATCGAGTCCCGTCGTCGGTTCATCCAGCAGCAAGACCGGCGGGTCATGTAGGAGCGTCTTGATTAACGCGAGGCGCTGGCGCATGCCGGTGCTGTAGCGTTCCACCAGATCGTCGGCGCGCGCCGTCAGGTCGACGAGGTCGAGCAACCCCGCGATTCGGGACAGGACTGTCGCCTGAGACATCTCGTACAGGGCGGCAAAGTACGCTAAGTTCTCGCGGCCGGTGAGCCGCCAGTAGACGGATCGCTCCCCGGTGAGGAGAACGCCGATGTGGCGGCGGACCTGAGCAGGTTGGCGCACGACATCAAAGTCCCATACGCTCGCACTCCCCCCTGTAGGGGGAAGCAATGTGCAGAGCATCCGGATGGTTGTCGTCTTCCCCGCACCGTTGGGGCCGAGGAGGCCGAACAGCTCCCCCCGTGGAATGCGCAGCGTGATGGCATCCACAGCCGTAAGTTCTCCGCGGACCGCTCGCCGGTCAGTGCCGTCCCTTTCGCGGACGGCAAACCGCCTGGTGAGCCCTTCCAGGGTGATGGCCTGTTGTGGCTGTGTGGTCACTACAAGGACTCCTCCACTGCGGCCTCATAATCTTAACTATAAAGTCGCGCCCATACGACCCGGACATTGACGGGCGACCCCGAGGGAGCGTATGCCCACCATCGACCAGCAACACACCGCCGCGGAGGCGGAATGGTTCCAGGCCTGGTTGACCGGGCCTTCGCGGACGAGATATACGACGCTACCCCCGCAGACGGGGGACGCAGCCCCGGACATCTCGCTACGCGATACGTCGGGCACGAACCGACACCTCCGCGAGTTCTGGAAGACGCGTCCTGCCATCATCCTGTTCATGCGCCACTTCGGCTGCAGCTGCCTCGCCGCGCGATGGGAGACGCTGAAAGAGGACCTGCTCGCCTTTGAGCAGGCCGGCGGGCAAGTGGTGGCCATCTGCCAGGGGGAGCCCGAGCGGGCGAAAGCCGTGGCCGCTCGACGGGGCTACCCCTTCCCTCTATTGTGCGATCCCGATCGCCGTGCGTATCAGCTCTACGGGTTGCTCGAGGGAACGCCCGCACAGATCCTGCATGATTTTGCGTGGAAACCCGGCGACCGCGAGACAGGGGAGAAACTCCTCTCCTCGCGGCGGGGAACGGAGCGCGCCCTCGTGGATAATCCCTGGCAGTTACCCGGAGAGTTTGTCGTGGCGATATCGGGCCGTTTGAGCCTGACCCACCGCTACCAATACTGCGAGGACTTCCCGCCCAAAACCGTGTTGCTCGGGGCCATCGCAGCAACCAAGAAGGCCTAGCCGACGCACCCCCCAGATGGGTCGCGAGGTGTCAGGAAGCGCGCGCCTCGCTTATGTCGACCCCTTCCTGCTCGAGCAGCCGCCGCTTCAGAGCAGCCCCCCCGCGCAGAGAATACCCGCCCACCCCGCCATCGCTGCGGACGACTCGGTGACAGGGGACCAGGAGAGGCACGGGGTTCTTTGCGCAGGCATTACCCACCGCGCGCGCCGCACCTGGGTAGCCGATCTCGCGGGCAATGTCTCCGTAGGTGCGCACCTGTCCTTTAGGGATGCGCCGCAACCGCTCTAAGACCAAGCGCTCAAACGGACCGACCATGGACAGATCCACCGGCCCGCGCAAACGATCCAGTGCACCGACAAACCGCCGCAGGTTCTGGCGCAGCGTCTGCGGGGGGTGGGGGTCTCGTTCTACCGGCCGCTGAGACTTGCGGTGGACGGCGCGGGCGAAGGCTTCGCCGCTTGTCCCCACGTCCACGGCGCACACCCCCTGCTCGCTGTAGGCGACATAGATGGTCCCGAGGTCACTGCCGACGGTCGTGTATCGGATCATCTCCTCAGCCCTCCCCGGCCGTGTGGCTTTGTCGTGCGCGTAGCGAAGCACGAACGACTCTAGATCGCGTTCAGATAATGGCGTGAGTGCGGCCGCCGGCTTGCCGCGGAGGGTGATGATCACGGGTTCACCCGCCATCGCCCAGCGCACCAGCTCGTTGGTCTTGTTCTTGAGGTCCACTGTATTCGCCACCCGCATCGGAGCCCTTCCCTCTCAGGAAATCATATAGCTATTTTTATAGCCATATTATGACCGGCCGCGCCTGCCCTGTCAACATCCAACCATGCGGAGAAAGGCTGCGGGCTGACGGGGTTAGCGAATGGCCTGGTCTTTGAAGCGGACGTCGGGATGCTCGCGCAGGTAGTCTACGAGCTTCTGCGCCATCTTCGGTCCGACGACTTCGGCGATCTGCTCCATGGTGGCCTCGCGCACATGGCGCACCGAGCCGAAATGCCGGATGAGGTCCCGCTTGCGCTTGTCCCCGATTCCCTTAATATCCTCGAGCACGGAATAGACGACCCGCCGCTCGCGAAGCTTCTGATGATAGGCATTGGCGAACCGATGGGCTTCGTCGCGGACGCGCTGCAACAACCGGAGCGCGTGGGAATCCTGAGGCAACGCGATGGGATCGACACTGTCGGGGGTCACAATCAGTTCCTGCTTCTTCGCCAATGCGATCGTCGGCACGGTGACGTTGTACTCAAACAGTACCTCTCGGGCGGCACTGAGCTGCCCCTTGCCTCCGTCGATCACGATGAGATCGGGCACGATGGACCACTTCACGGGCCCGGCTTCATCACGATCCAGCTGGTCTTGCTCCTGACGCGCCAGCGCAAAACGCCGCTGTAACATCTCCTGCAGGCTGGCATAGTCATTTGGGCCTTCGGTCGCTTTGATCTTGAAGCGGCGGTAATCGCGCTTGAGGGGCCGGCCGCGCTCGAAGACCACCAGCGACCCCACGGTCTCCCCAGCCTGCAAGTTACTGATGTCGTACGCCTCGATCCGAAACGGCGCGTGGTCTAGGCCCAGGATCTCCTGCAGCTCGGTGATGCCCGCCCCCTCCAGCCCGCTCACGCGTGCGCGCTCCTGGCTGAGATACAAGGCGGCGTTGTCGGCCGCCATCTCGACGAGACGCTGCCGTTCCCCACGCTGGGGCACGGCGACATCCACCGCACCGCCGCGCTTCTCGCTTAACCACTGCGCGATCAGGACCGTATCGTCGAGAGGCTCTTGCAACAAGACCTCCCGGGGCACGTGCGGGGCCTCCTGGTAGTACTGTTTGACGAACTCCCCTAAGACTTCGGGCCGCCCTAGCCCCCGCGTCCCCTCCAGCATGAAGTGCTCCTGGCCCTGCAGGCGGCCAGCGCGAATGTAAAACATCTGCACGCACGCCAGCTCCCCAGCCTGGGCCACGGCGGCCACGTCGCGGTCCTCCAGCCCGACGCTCGCGGTGCGCTGGTGGGCGGTAATAGCGTCCATCGCCTGGATCTGGTCGCGCAGCTGGGCCGCCCGTTCGAACTGTTGGGCTTCGGCCGCCCGTGTCATCTCCGCGCGTAATTCATCCAGCAACGACTCTTGTTTGCCTTCCAAGAACATCGCCGCCTGGCGAACCTGCCCGGCGTACTGCTCCGCGGTCGCCCCCCAGGCCACGCACGGGGCGGTACACAGACCAATGTAGTAGTCCAAGCACGGGCGCGGGAGGTCCCGGGTGATCTCGATATTGCACGACCGCAGCTTGAACAGTTTGCGGATCGTGCGGATCGTACGGGTCACCAGCTTGGGCTCGTGGTAGGGATAGGGACCGAAGTACTGCGCCTTGTCGCGCACGACTTTGCGGGTCATGAGGATCTTGGGGTACGGTTCGTGCGTGAGCTTCACATACGGGAAGGCTTTGTCGTCCGCCATGCGGACGTTATAGGGAGGACGGTGCTCCTTAATGAGGTTGGTTTCTAAGATCAGGGCCTCGACTTCGTTCTCGCAGGCGATCACCTCAAAGTCAGCAATCTTGCTCATGAGGTGGCGAATCCGCGGGCTCTCCAGGTGGCCACTGTCCTGGAAGTACTGGCGGACGCGGTTGCGCAGTACTGCCGCCTTGCCGACGTAGATGACCCGGCCCGTCGCGTC
>MNEU01000063.1 GCA_001917855.1 Armatimonadetes bacterium 13_1_40CM_64_14
CTCGGCGCGTTCCAGGGCGGCCTGGGGCAACCGCCGGTGTTGCTGTATACGAAGTCCGTGTTGGACGGGGTTTCCTCGGTCGCGATCGGCGCCACACTCGGCCCCGGGGTCTTTCTGTCAGCGGGGACGATTCTTGTCTATCAGGGTGCCCTCACGCTGCTGGCGTCCTCGGCGCAGACGTTGATGACCCCGGACGTGACCCGCGAGTTCACGGCGACGGGGGGGTTACTCGTGCTCGGGGTCGGCATCACCTTGTTGGGCCTCCGTCCGATTCGGGTCGGCAATCTGCTTCCGGCGTTGCTCGTGGTCGTCGTGCTGACCTCTCTTCTTCCGACGCTCACCTCTCTCGCCCGATCCTTCTCGATCCTCCCGTAGGCAGGCCTGTGCCTTGACCCGGAACTCCTGTGACCATGTCGAGAGTCTGGGCGCGATCGGGTCGGCCTGGACTGTCTACCGGAGGATAAGGTTCTGATTTCGTGGAAGCCCACAGTCGTCAGCCGCGCTGAGTCAGTGTACAGGTGGGGCGCAGTGTGGTTTCGCGACCGCCAAGACGCGGGAGAGCAGCTGGCGGCGGCGCTGCGGCCGTATCGCGAGCGCCAGCCTTATGTGCTTGCCATCCCGCGCGGGGGCGTGGTCGTCGGCTACGTAGTCGCGAAGGAGCTAGGGGCCCCGCTGGATGTCATCGTGCCTCGCAAGCTCCGTGCGCCGGGAAACCCGGAGTTGGCGATCGGGGCCGTCGCCCACGACGGCACTGTCTACCTAGATCAGGCCCTCGTGAGTTCCCTGCGGGTGGATGAGGACTATCTGCGGCAGGAGGCCTCGGAGCAGACCGAGGAGATCCGGCGGCGTATGCGTTTGTACCGCGGTGATCGCCCCCTCCCGGATCTGGCCGCGCGGACTGCCATCGTAGTCGACGACGGGATTGCCACCGGGGCAACCATGATCGCGGCCCTGCGGGCCGTGCGGGGCATGCGTCCGCAGCGGGTTGTGGCGGCTATCCCCGTCGCCCCACCGGACGGGGCCCAGCGGCTCGGCGGGGAGGCGGATGACGTCTTCTGCCTCCACCGGCCGATGATGTTCTATGCCGTCGGACAGTTCTATGACGACTTCGCGCAGACCACCGACGACGAGGTCATTGCGCTCCTGCGCCGTCGCGAGGTGGAACGTGCTGCCGGAGGCGAGCAGGCGAGCTCCGGACCGGACCGGTGACGGCATGCGGTCTGCGTGGCACAATTGATAGCGCGGTTTCCGTATGACGATGGTCACGACGCACCCGAAGCACACAAGCCTGTTTGCCCTGCATCGCGCCGCGGGGGCGCGCATGATTGAGTTCGGCGGCTGGGAGATGCCCGTACAATACACGAGCATCGTGGAGGAGCACCGGAGTGTGCGCACGGCGGCAGGGTTGTTTGATGTCTCCCACATGGGCGAGATCGAGATTACCGGACCGGGTGCGCTTGAGTCTGTGCAGCGATTGATTCCAAATGATGCGAGCCGATTGGCCGTGGGGCAGGGTCTGTATTCCCCGATGTGCACGCCGACGGGCGGCATTATCGACGACCTGACGGTGTTCCGCCTTGGCGACCAGCGATTCTACTTCGTGGTGAATGCCGCCCGCGTCGAGGTGGACTTCAAATGGATCGCCGAGCACACGCGCAACGCCGTCGCGGACAACCGGTCCGCGGACCTCGCCCTCCTGGCCCTGCAAGGACCCAGGGCGGCAGAGATTCTCCAAGCGCTCACGCCAGCGGATCTCTCGGCGTTGGCATACTTTCACGCCGCCGACGGCGTCACGGTCGCCTCCCGTCGGTGCCTCCTGTCGCGGACAGGCTACACCGGCGAGGACGGGTTTGAAATCGCCTGTGCGTGGGACGACGCCCCCGCTCTGTGGACGGCGTTGCTCGAGGTGGGCCGCCGCCACGGCGCGGTGCCGGTTGGGCTGGGGGCCCGGGATACCCTACGGCTGGAAGCGGGCTATATGTTGTACGGCAATGACATCGACGAGACGACGTCGCCTCTGGAAGCGCCGCTGGCCTGGACGGTCAAGATCGAGAAGGGCGATTTTATCGGGCGTGACGCGCTGCTCGCCCAGAAAGCCAGGGGCGTGGATCGGAAGTTCGCCGGGTTTGAGATGATCGATCGCGCCATCCCCCGCCAGGGCTACGAGTTGCAGGCCGACGGTCGGCGCGTCGGCCGGGTGACTAGCGGGACGTTTGGCCCTTGGGTGAATAAGAGCATCGGCATGGGATACGTGCAGCGCGCGATGGGCCAGCCGGGAGCGCCCCTTCACGTGGAAGTCCGCGGCCGTCTTCACACCGCGCGCATCGTCAAGTTGCCCTTTTATCGGCGGGCGACGAGCTGAGCGCCGCGCATGCGGGCGCTAGTCGCGAGGGGAGAGGTTTATGTATCCTAAGGACCTACGGTACTCCTCGGAGCATGAGTGGGCCCGCTCCGAGGGCGACCGCGTGCGGGTGGGCATTACCAAGTTTGCGGCGGACCGCCTGACAGACGTAGTCTTTGTGGAACTCCCGGCACCGGGGACGAAGGTCCAGTACATGCAGCCGTTTGGCGTGGTTGAGTCGGTGAAGGCGGTGTCTGATCTGTACGCTCCCGTGACCGGGACGGTCGTCGAGGTCAACACAACGCTGAAGGAAACTCCCGAAGTGGTCAACACGGATCCCTACGGGAAGGGCTGGATGATTCTCGTGCAACCCGATAACCCGAAGGAGATGGACCAGTTAATGCCGGTGGACAAGTACCTCGCTGTGATTGGGGAAAAGGCGTGACAGCACGCAGCAAGAGCGTCGACGTCGCGGTGCGGGCCCAGCACAAGTACATTCCGGCGACGGAGTCCGAGCGCGAGGAGATGCTCAAGACGGTGGGTGTCTCGAGCGTCGAGGAGCTGTTCGCAGACATTCCCGCCGCTGTCCGCTTAGGCCGTCCCCTCCAGTTGCCCCCCGCCCTCAGCGAGCCGGAGTTGATGGCCCACATGCGGACGCTGGCCGAAGCCAATCTCCACAACGATCGAGCTGTGTGTTTCCTCGGCGCGGGCGCCTATGACCACTACGTCCCCAGCGTGGTCTGGCACCTCGCCGGTCGCGGCGAGTTCCTCACCGCCTACACGCCCTACCAGGCTGAATTGATGCAGGGCGAGTTGCAGGCGGGCTATGAGTACCAGAGCATGCTGTGCGCGTTGACCGCGATGGATGTGGCGAATGCGTCCATGTACGATGGCGCCTCCGCAACGGCCGAAGCGGCCGTGATGGCCAAAGACCTGACCCACCGCGACGAGGTGCTGATCAGCACCGCCGTCCACCCTGAATACCGGCAGGTGCTGCACACCTACACCGCTCCGCTGGGGATTCACCTCCGGGAGGTTCCCTATCGCAACGGGATCACGGATCTGGGTGCGCTAGCGCAGATGCTCTCCCCGCGTACCGCGGGAGTCTTGATCCAACACCCCAATTTCTTTGGCGCTTTAGAAGATGGGGCCGCGGCGGCCGACCTCGCGCATCGTGCGGGCGGCCTGCTGATGTGCGCCGTGGCCGACCCCTTGTCGCTCGGAGTCCTGAACCCCCCCGGGGCCTGGGGCGCGGATATCGTGTGCGGCGAAGGCCAGCCCCTCGGCGGCCACCTCAACTTCGGCGGCCCGTATCTGGGCATGCTCGCGACGCGCCAGGAGTTCATCCGCCGCATTCCGGGTCGGCTGGTGGGGGCCACCGTGGACACTGACGGAAGGCGCGGGTTCGTGCTGACCCTGCAGACCCGCGAGCAGCACATCCGCCGTGAGAAAGCTTCCAGTAACATCTGCACCAACGAGGCCCTTCTGGCCCTGGCCGCGGCGATCTACATGGCCGCTCTGGGCAAGAGCGGATTCCAGAAAGTTTCTGAACTCAATGTGCGCAAGGCCGCGTACGCGAAAGAGGTCATCACGGCTATCCCAGGATTTCGTCTCGCGTTTGATTCCCCGACGTTTCACGAGTTCGTCGTCCGGACACCCCTGCCGCCCGAGGAAATTAACCGCCGGCTGCTGCCTCGCGGAATCCTGGGTGGCGCGCCACTGGGGCGGTGGTATCCGGACTTGAGCGATGCCTGGCTGCTGTGTGTGACCGAGCAGCGCACACGCGCCCAGATCGACGAGCTCGCCGCACAGTTGGAGAAGATGCGATGAGCCTCCGCTCGCGCGGCCGCGACTTCCCCCTGATCTTCGAACTCAGCGTCCCTGAGCGTGTGGGGTCGTCGTATCCATCTCCCGATGTGCCGCTGCGCCCCCTTGACGAGTTGATCCCCGCTCGTCAGTTGCGCGAGGAGGCAGCGGCGCTGCCTGAGGTCAGCGAGCCTGACGTCGTCCGGCACTACACCCGCCTGTCGCACCGCAACTTCAGTATCGACGAAGGCTTCTACCCGTTAGGCTCGTGCACGATGAAGTACAACCCCAAGGTCCACGAAGATGTCGCCGGCTTGCCTGGGTTCGCCCGGTTGCATCCGTACGCACCGGTCGAACATGCGCAGGGAGCGTTGCAGCTGATCTGGGAACTGGAACACCTACTAGCGGAGATCGGCGGGATGGATCGCGTGACGGTGCATCCAGCCGCCGGGGCGCACGGTGAACTCACCGGGCTCCTGATGATCCGCGCATACTTCCACGCGCGCGGCGAGGCGCGCACGAAAGTCATCGTGCCCGACTCTGCCCACGGCACCAACCCCGCCACCGCGTCTATGGCTGGCTACCAGGTCGTCACCGTGAAGTCGGATGCGCGCGGCAATCTGGACGTGGATGCGCTGCGCGCGGTGATGGACCGCTCTGTCGCAGCTATCATGCTGACCAATCCCAATACGCTGGGGCTCTTTGAAGAACGCATTCAAGACGTGGAGAGGATCATCCACGGCGGGGGCGGCCAGATGTACCTGGACGGGGCCAATTTGAACGCCGTGCTGGGAGTGGCCCGTGCCGGGGATCAAGGGTTTGATGTCATGCACATGAACCTGCACAAGACCTTTACAACCCCGCATGGAGGCGGCGGCCCCGGCGCGTGCGCTGTGGGGGTGAAAGCACACCTCGCGCCGTTCTTGCCGGTTCCGACCGTCGAACGCGTCGGAGAGCGCTTTGTGCTGGACTACGATCGGCGCCAGTCGATCGGCAAGCTGCGCGCGTTCTATGGTAACTTTGGGAACCTGGTGCGCGCCTACGCGTACATTCGGACCATGGGGGCCGACGGATTGCGCCAGGTGGCCGAGAGTGCCGTCCTCAACGCCAACTATCTTTTGGCGCTGCTGCGGGGAGCGTTTGATCTCCCCTACGACCGGATCTGCAAGCACGAGTTCGTGCTGTCCGGACTCCGCCAGAAGCAGCAGTCTGGGGTCACGACCAAAGACATGGCCAAGCGCTTGCTGGATTACGGGTTCCACGCGCCGACGATTTACTTTCCGCTCATCGTCGAAGAAGCGATCATGATCGAGCCCACGGAGACGGAAAGCAAGCGCACGATGGATGAGTTCGCCGACGCGATGCTCGCGATCGCGCGCGAGGCTCAAGACCGTAGCGAAGTCGTCAAGACCGCTCCGCATACTACCCCGGTCCAACGGCTGGACGAGGTCCGTGCCGCTCGCCATCCCGATCTGCGCTGGTCGCCGCGCTGAGCGCGCGCCTATGGTCCCGATGATTTCCCTCGCGGATGTGCGCGCGGCTCTGGAGCGGATCGCTCCGTACACGGTCCGCACGCCCCTGACGGCCCTGGCGGGCGGCCCGTGGCTCAAACTGGAATCCCTGCAGGTGACAGGCTCGTTCAAGGCCCGGGGCGCGTTCAACCACGTCCTCGCCTTGCAGGCGGAGTGCGCGGGCGGTGTCATCACGGCGTCCTCGGGCAATCACGGAAAAGCGATCGCCTACGTCGCCAAAACGCTGGGGCTGCGGGCCGTTGTGGTGGTGCCCGAAGACGTCGTCGCCCCGAAAGCAGACGCCATCACTGCGCTGGGTGCGGAGCTGATCCGGCACGGCATCTACTCCACCGAGCGCGTGGCGTACGCCCAGCAACTGGCCGCGCAGCGTAAACTGCACTACGTTCCGCCGTATGACGACCCGCTCATCATCGCCGGCCAGGGCACAGCAGGACTCGAAATGGTGGACCAGTGTCCGAACGTGGAAGTCGTCTATGTCCCGGTCAGCGGCGGCGGCCTGATCTCGGGGGTCGCCCTCGCGGTCAAGGCGCTGCGCCCTCACGCCCGGGTGATCGGAGTGGAACCCGCGGGTCTGCAGCGGTTCGCTCGCTCTCGGGCGGCGGGCAAGCCGGTTGTCCTAGACGGGGGCGAGACGATTGCGGACGGACTGCGCGTGCTGACGCCTGGCAAGCTCACGTGGGAAGTGACCGCACGCACGGTGGACGGCTTTGTTTCGGTCACCGATCAGGAGATCGTCGCCGCCGCGCGCCGGGCGCTGTTGGATGTTCGCGTCGTCGTGGAGCCTTCGGGGGCTACCTCCGTCGCTGCGGCGCTGAAGGTGTCAAACGCGAATCCTGCGACAACGGTGGCGGTTGTGAGCGGGGGCAATGCGGAGCCAGACTTTCTGAAGCGCTTATTGGAAGCTGCCTGACGAGGTCCTGCTGGAAGTTGGTCAGCCTTCTTCTGCGGTGACTGGGGAATGGGTGGACGCGGGGTCCCGATCGAGATAGCCGATGACGTCGCGCAGATCGCGAATGTCCACCCCAGCTTGCAGTACCTGCACCGGTCCGACCGCGCGGCGCACCCGCCTGAGGTGGAGCGCGCGATCGTCGACGTAGAGAATCTCCTCAGGCCGCAGGCGCACCCCTTCTTCGGATAACTCCCGTACGAGATCGCTCACCGTTCGCTCCTTGTACGGGTGGAATTCCACCTTGGGATGCACGAAGTAGTCACGCAGCCCCAGCGTTTCCAAGATGGCGGACGCGGGGGCGGGCTGATTCCAGCTGGCAATGGAGATCAAGATCCGACGTTCCCGCAGCGTGTCCAACAGCGCCCGCGCGCCGGGCTGGAGCGTAACGTGCACCCCAGTGGCGTCGGCCACAGTCTGTTCGTCGATGCGGGTAAACGGAGCGCGCAGCTCGGTCGCGTTGTGGTGGTCCCACAGCGTGCGGTCCAAGTCGAGAATGACCAGCCTAACGGCCATGGCGCCGCCGATCGAGTTCGGCGTACACGTCGTCGAGGGTCACCCCGCGTTCGAGGAGGAGCACTAGCGTGTGGTAGAGGAGGTCGGCGGTTTCTTCCACGAGCCGCTGATTGGTTTCGGCCAGCGCCGCGTGGATCACCTCACCGGATTCTTCCTGGACCTTCGCGGCAATCGCAGCGCCTCCGCCCCGCAGCAAGGTGGCGGTGTACGACCCGTCGCGCATCTCCTCGCGGCGGCGCTCCAATCGTGCGAAGAGATCGCGCAGCCCATCAGCGGTCGGGGCGACGTCGGTCTCGCCTCCGGCGGCGAGGCCGCGGTAGAAGCACGAGCGGTGCCCGGTGTGACAGGCCGGGCCGCTCTGGTCGACCACCAGCAGCAGCGCATCATTGTCGCAATCGACGCGCATCTCGCGGACGCGTTGCGTGTGCCCAGACTCCTCCCCTTTGCGCCACAGACGTCCGCGCGACCGACTCCAGTACCACGCGTCCCCACTGTCGGCAGTGCGCTGGACAGCTTCTGCGTTCATGTAGGCGACCATCAACACTTCGCCCGTAGTTGCGTCTTGGGCGACGACGGGGACGAGTCCCTGTGCATCGTACTTCACAGCTAGCATGAAAAGCGCTCCTCGCTCGGCGTGGATCAGAGCCTGACCGGGACGCCGTGGGATTGCAGATACGTTTTGACCTCGCGGATGCGCAGTTGCCCGCGGTGGAACACGCCCGCCGCAAGCGCAGCGTCGGCCCGCCCGTCGGTCAGCACCGTGCGCATGTGCTCCGGGGATCCCGCCCCACCCGAGGCCACGACCGGGACCGGCACCGCATCGGCGATGGCGCGCGTGAGGGCGCGCTCATACCCGTCCTGCGTGCCGTCGCGGTCGATGCTGGTCAATAGGATCTCGCCTGCGCCGAGGCGGCTGGCGGTCTGCGCCCACTCGACGGCGTCGAGTCCGGTCGGCTGTCGGCCCCCGTGCGTCCAGACCGTCCACCGTCCCGGGGAGTCTGGGCGAGCTGCGGCGTCGATCGCCACCACCACACACTGACTCCCAAAGCGTTCTGCAGCCTCGGCAATCAGCGCCGGGCGCTGCACGGCGGCCGTGTTCACCGCGATCTTGTCGGCCCCGGCCAGGAGCAACTCCCGCACGTCATCAGTGGTCCGAATGCCGCCTCCCACCGTGAGGGGGATGAAGACCGCCTCGGCCGTCTTGCGCACGGCGTCGACCATCGTGCGGCGTCCTTCGGCGGAGGCCGCGATGTCGAGAAACACGAGCTCGTCCGCACCCTCGCGGTCGTACAGCGCCGCCAGGGCGACGGGGTCGCCCGCGTCGGCTAAATTGACAAAGCGCACACCTTTTACGACGCGGCCATCCTGGACGTCGAGACAGGGAATGATGCGCTTGGTCAGCATGGCGCTCCGTCGAATCGCGCCGCCGCGCGCAGGTCGATGCGCCCCTCGTAGAGCGCGCGTCCCACGATGACACCCTCGACCCCCGTGGAGGCGAGAGCAGCGAGATCGGCCTCTGAGGCGATGCCCCCGGCGGCGATTACCGGGACTCCAACCTCGCGTGCAAAGTGGCGCACCGCCTCGGCATCGATGCCCTCTAGCGTCCCATCGCGCCGCGCATCGGTGTAGATGAGACGGGAGAAACCCATCTCGATTAGAGAACGCGCCGCGGCAGTAGGTTCCCGTCCGGTCTGCACGGTCCATCCCTGCTCGGTGACTTGACCATCTTTCACATCGACGGAGGCGACGACACGATCGCCTAAGCGCGTCGCCTCCGCGGCCAAGGCAGGGGCTGCGGTCCCCAAAATGATGCGTGAAGCGCCGGCGTGGAACCCGGCGGCGAGGTCCGCCGAGGTGCGGAATCCTCCGCCGACCTGCACAGGGAGCGACGTAGCTGCCGCAATGGCTCTGATCAGGTCCAGTTGCACTGGGCGTCCTGCAAACGCGCCATCGAGGTCCACGACATGCAGCCAGCGCGCGCCTTGCCCCGCCCAGTGCCGGGCGACCGCGACGGGGTCATCGGAGTAGAGAAGTTCGTGGGCGCGATCGCCTTGGATGAGGCGCACACAGCGGCCGCCCCGCAGGTCGATTGCCGGGATGACCATCATGGTAAACTCGCGGTCCGCTCGGCGAGGGACGCGATCCACTCGATCGCCCCGCGCAACAGACGCTGCCCGGTTTCCGCACTCTTCTCCGGGTGGAACTGCACACCGGCGAGGTGGCCTCGCTGGATCACCGAGGGGAACTCCTCGCCATACGTGGTCGTGGCAATGACATCCCCTGCGTCGTCAGGACATACCACATAAGAGTGCACGAAGTACACATTGCTGCCATCTGCGACGCCATCCAGGAGCGGAGAGGGCTGCCGGATCGCGAGCTGGTTCCATCCCATGTGCGGGACCTTTAATCCGCTGGGTAGCCGCCTGACCTCTCCGGGCACCAGTCCCAACCCTATGGCGGTCGGGGATTCCTCGCTGCGCGCAAACAGCAACTGCATTCCCAAGCACACGCCCAGCAATGGAATGCCGTCTGCGACCTGCGCGCGGATCCAGTCCGGGAATCCAGCGGCCTGCAGGCGTGCCATGGCCGCGCCAAACGCGCCCACCCCGGGGAGCAGGATCCCGTCCACGCGCTCGCCCGTCGGCGTCTGGGTCACCACACCCACCTCGGCTCCGGCCAGAGTAAGCGCCCGTCCAATGCTGCGCAGGTTGCCCGCCCCGTAGTCGATGAGGGCTACCCGCACCCGCGGCGATCGCATGTCCTAGAGCCTCCCCTTGCTCGACGGCACGGCCTGATCCACGACGCGTGTCGCCCGGTGCAGGACGACCCCGGTGCTCTTAAAGCCGGCTTCTAAGATGTGGTGCGCGTTGCGGCCGTGGAGTTGCAGCAGGTGTAGGGTCACTGCGGCGTTCGTCGTGAACGCGCGGAAGAACTCCTCCGCCAAGTCCGTGGCAAACGTCCCCAACATCGTCTGCTCCACTGTCAGTCCATAGTGCAGGTAGGCCCGCCCACTGATGTCCAAGGCGGCCAGCACCAGTGCGTCGTCCATCGGCGCATGCAGGGAGGCAAACCGCGCGATGCCTCGTCCGTCCCCCAGCGCAGCCTTGAAGGCCTGCCCCAACGTAATGCCGACGTCTTCTACGGTGTGGTGCGGCTCGACCGCCAAATCGCCGTCGGCCTCGATGGTGAGGTCGAATCGGCCGTGCGTGGCAATCTGCAGAAGCATGTGATCGAAGAACGGGATGCCGGTGCGAATCGCGCGTTCGCCCGCCCCGTCCAGGTTGAGCACCACCCGGATCTTGGTCTCGGTGGTTTCATGGGTGACGCGGCCGATGCGCTCTATGCGGATCGCCCCCTCACAGACGCGCGCAGCGCGTCGAGGAACTGGTTGTTTTCTGCGTGTGTCCCGACCGTGACCCGCAGGCAGTTTTCTAAGAGGGGTCCACGGGACACGTCGCGGACAAGCACCCCGCGCTCGAGGAGTCCTGCGAACACGTCTGCGGCGGGGGCGCGGGTGCGCAGCAGCAGGAAATTCGCCTGCGAGGGATACGTGGTGACGCCGTCAATTGCGCGCACGGCGTCTTCGAGACGTCTCCGTTCGGCGATGAGTGCTTCCACTCGGCCCGAGACGAGCTCGGGCCGCTGCAAGGCCACGAGCGCTGCCTCCTGGGAAAATACGTTCACGTTGTACGGCGGGAGGGCTTTGCGGACGGCCTCCAGCACCGCCTCACCGGCGATGATCCACCCCACCCGCACCCCGGCTAGCGCAAAGCCCTTGGAGAATGTCCGCACGATGGCCAGATGCCCGTACCGGGACAGATCGCCGACGAACGACGCCGCGGTGAATTGGGCGTAGGCTTCATCAATGACGACCAGCCCGCGCGCGGATTCCAGCACCGCAGTTAAGCTGGGCCGCGCAAACGCATTCCCGGTCGGGTTATTGGGGGACGCGATGATCGTCACCGCAACCTCGGGGGAGGAGACCGCGGCCACCATCGCCTCTGTATCGAGGGAAAAGTCCTCGCGCAGTGGCACGGCCTGTACGGTGGCGCCTCCGATTACGGCCAGAGGAGCGACCATGGAATACCCGGGGGCGGTCACGACCACACGCCGCCCGGTCGCATACGTGCTGACCAGAGCCAAGATCGCCTCGTTGGATCCGTTGGTGACGGCGATCATGGTGGGGCTAACGCCGCAAGACTCCGCGAGAGCCTGACGCAGCGCTTCAGAATCCACGGCGGGGTAGCGATTCCAGGGCCGAGCGGCCACGCGGCGGAGGACCTCGTCTTTAAGCTCGGGCGGCCAGTCCCACGGGCTCTCGTTCTGATTGAGTTTCACGAGGGCTTCACGGCGAAGGCGGTACGCCGTCAAGGCCTCGATCTCCGGTCGGGCACGCAGGCCGGATGTGGTGGGCATGCGTTGACTCATCGGTCACCCTCCGCAGTGGGGCGAGTTGTCGGCGCGGCCGTCACCGGCGCGCGGATGGTGGCGGTGCGTTTCGTCTGCTCGACCAAAGGCTGCACCACAGCCGCCTTGGTCCGCAGGCTGACGCGGTTGACCACGAGGCGGGCGCTGGACTGGAACACTTCAGCGACCTCGGCGAGAAGGTTGTCGCGCAGGGTTTGGCCCGTCATCACCAAATCGACGATCCCATCGGCGAGCCCCACGCGCGGAGCAAGTTCAACGGACCCGTGCAGATGGACGATCTCGACCGGTCGGCGTTCACGCTCGAAGAATCGCGCCGTGAGGCGAGGGTACTTTGTCGCGATGCGTAACAAGGTGCCGGGTTGGCGCCACCGCTCCTGCTGCGCTTCCGGCAGGGCCACTACCCCGCGGCAAGATCCAAATCCCAAATCCACCAGTTCGTAGACGTCGCGTTCTTGCTCGAGCAGCATATCCTTGCCGACGATTCCCGCATCGGCCGCGCCTTGCTCGACGTACGTGAGGATGTCGGCCGGTTTGGCGATTAGTACACGTCGTCCATCGGAGGCGGGGAGGACCAAGGTGCGCTCCGTCGGCACAGCAGCGAGCCACCCCACGCGTTGGAGGAGGGCGCATGTGTCGGCAAACAGCCGACCGGTAGGAATCGCAAGCGTTAGCGGGTCCATTCGCTCACCCGGTCCCCAGACGGTGTGCCGAGGACAGCAATCAGCGTGGCGCGGTCCACCAGCCGCTGCGTCTCGGTGCGCATGTCCTGCAAGACGATCCCGTCGACTGTCATGCGCACGACCCACTGGTAGCTGTTCCGTTGTGCCGTGATCGGCGCGTCGTCTGCCGCGCCGAGGATTAAGACGCTCACGCCTCGGCGCCGCAGGTCTGTTGCTATCTGGATCGCGTCTGAACGCTGCGACGGATCGGCGACCAAGACGACTGCGATGGAGACATCCCCATCGGTGGGGAGAACACTGAGCACCCGGTCGAGTCCCAGCGCGAACCCTGTAGCCGGACACTCGGCCCCGAACCGGCCGAGCAACGTGTCATAGCGGCCACCCCCCGCCAGTGGGTAGCCCGACCCGGCCCCGTATGCTTCAAAGACCACGCCCGTGTAGTAACTGAAGTCGCGGATGATACTCAGGTCAAACCGCACGATATCGGCCAGCCCATAGTCCCGCAGGCGTGCCATCAGAGTCTCGAGGTCCGCAAGCGCAGCGAGGCTGCGCGCGGAGGTCGCAAAGGGAGTGGCGCGGGTGACGGCATCGTCCCCGTGCAGATCCGGCAACAGCCGCAGCAAACCAGCGAGCGACGGGTCGGGGATGGCATGCTCGATGCCGGCGAACTCTTTGCGATACAATCGCGCGCGAATCTCGTCTTGCGTATCGGCGGGCAGCGCGGCCAGCAAGTCGTCGAAAAAACCCAGATGGCCGACGTGCACGACTGCATCAGGAACCCCAGCCCGCCGCAGACACGTCGCCGCGAGCGCGATGACTTCGGCGTCGGCGTCCAGGGTGCCCTCCCCCAGCAATTCCACTCCCGCCTGCGTGAACGCGCGTAGCTGGGTGCGCCCCTCATTCTGCCCCCGAAAGACGTCTGCCACGTACGACAATCGCAGCGGGCTCGCAGTTTGTGGCAGGAGTCGGGTGGCCGCCAGGCGCGCGATCGGCACGGTCATCTCCGGCCGGAGGACCAACAGTTCCCCACCGGTATCCACGATCTTGAACAGGTGATCTTGGATACCCGCACCGGCCCCGCGCACAATCGTCTCGAGGTACTCGACGGGGGGCGTGCGGACTTCAGCGTATCCCCAGCGCATGAACTCACTGCGCACGGAGGCAGCAAGGGCGCTGTGCCGCGCCGCCTCCGGCGCGGCGTAGTCGCGCACCCCGGCCGGCACCTGCTGCCACCGCCCATTCAGGGGAGAGCGGACGCGCATGCTCTTTTCTCCTTTATCTAGGTAAAGTGGTAGTGTGAGAAACTGCAGATCAGCCTACCATGCTTGGCAGGCGGCTGTCAACGCGGGGGGCTGGCGGGGCGGGCCCCCAGGCGGCTGAGGACCAGGCGGTAGCCGTCGGCGCCATACTCGAGGAAGCGGCGGACCCGGCTGATCGTTGCACTGCTGGCGCGGACGCGCTGTTCAACCTCCTCGTAGGTGCGCCCGGTGAACAGCAACCGCGCGATCTCCAGCCGCTGGGCCAGGGCCTTCACCTCCCCGATGGTGCACACGTCTTCGAGGAAGCGGTAGCACTCCTCAACGGTCTTCAGCGTGAGCAGAGCCCGGCACAGCTGGTCGACCTGCGCATCTTTGAGTTTCGGATTTACCGCGGGGCGACTGTGACTCGTGGGCATGCCATACTCCCTTCGGCGCGCTCTACTCCTTCACTCTTGCAAGGCATCCCCCTCTGTTCGAGTCGCCTTCGGTGTGATCCCCGAGCACATCGGAGCGCGGACCCCGGGCGAGCTCGCAGAACCGAGAAACGGGGCGAAATTGGGCGCTAGCGCGCGTGCGAGAGAGCCAGCATCCGACAACGGCGGATACGTACGAAAGTTCGGTATCATAGCATCCCTACGCGGCCTGCTTGGGCTTTGATAGTCGTACATACGTTCGCCTATTATGGTGGCAGGGGTGAGACCATGGCTGCTTCGCTTACTGATAGGCAGAGACAGGTTCTTGAGCACATCGCCGCATCCATCCGGCGCAATGGCATCGTCCCATCCGTCCGCGAGATCGGGCAGGCGTTAGGGATGCGCTCGCCGTCCACAGTCCACCAGCACCTCACCGCCTTGGAGCGCAAAGGGTACATCAAACGGGACGGCGACCGGATGCGGGTGCTGGAGATTTTGGATCAGCGGATTCTTCTCGACGGCAACCTCGTGTCGCACCTGCCCCTCGTGGGGCGCGTGTCCGCCGGCGTGCCCATCCTGGCCGAGCAGAACATCGAGGAAATGATTCCCGTTCCCCGCACGATGGTTGGCTGGCAGGACGAGAACTGTTTCTTGCTGACGGTGCGCGGCGACAGCATGATCGACGCCGGCATCCACGAGGGCGATATGGTAGTCGTCCGGTCACAGCCGAGTGCGGATCCAGGAGAGATTGTGGTGGCGCTGCTCGGGGAGGAGGCGACCGTGAAGCGGTTGGCCATCCAGGACCAGCGCGTGTGCCTGATGCCCGCGAACCCGCGCTACAGCCCGATCCTTGACCACTTTGAGATTATCGGGAAGGTTGTGGGGCTCCTGCGCCGTTACGGGGGAAGCCGCATGCCGCGCCATGGCGCAGGACTCTCATGAGCGTCCGGGCGGTGGCGATCCGCGGGACGAAGTCGGCCCGGCTGCGTGTGCTGCCACGCACGCTATCCGCGCCGGCAGCAGAGACAACCTGGCGCCCTCGGCTCAGTTTGATGGCGCGGCTGCTGGATGACCACGACCTCGTCAACGTGAAGCTGGTGTTGGTGACCCTGCTGCTCATTGTGGCGATGGCATTGGAGGTGCCCTGGTAGTGGTTCACGCCGTGCAAGTCTACACGTGTGTGACCACGCGAGATGGACGCGCCGCGCTTGGCGTGGTGATCCGCGACGTGGATGGCCAAGTGCTGCGCGTCAGCGGCCGCGCCATCGGAGACGCATCCCTCGAGGTCGCTTCCTACCGCGCCGTCTTGCACGGTGTCTGGCGCGCTAAACGGTTGGGTGCGCAGCGCGTGCGGGTCTTCACCGAGAATCCCGAGATCGTCGCGCAGCTCGAGGGCCACGACGAGGTGCCGGCGGACTTGATCGGCCTGTATCTGCAGACGAAAGCCATGCTGAATGCGTATCGGTGGAGTCGTGTTGAGCTGATCGTCCGGGACCTCAATGCCGACGCCGCGCTCGCGGCGGCGGGATCCTTAGAGCAGGCGACGGCACCGACGGGTGCCGCAGACGAGGATGACCTGGACCTGCCCTTGTGGCGCTGGGCGGAGGACGCAGCCGCCGGCGCGAGCCGCTAGCGCCCCGTTAGCGTAATTCTTTCTCCATTGCATAGATCGCGAATCCGTGCCGGACCCATCGTGCGTCGCGTGCACAGGGACTCCCGCTGGGAAGTGGAAATCCCGGGGCGGAGGCAGCGATGGACACGGCCGCGATCCAACCGCTCCTGGATGAAGGCGAACGCCTGTTGGAGCGTGGCGACCTCGAAGCCGCCGAGCGAACGTTTCGCCGCGCCGTGCTCACCGCACCGGACTCCGCTGTTGCCCACAGCAAACTCGGAGTCGCGCTGGCTCAGCAGGGCCGAGCCGATGAGGCGATTGCAGAATTCACCACAGCCGTCGCGCTCCAACCCACCTACGCGCCAGCGTACAGCAACCTCGGCAACGTCTACCGCGAAGAAGGCATGCTCGCCGAGGCGCTGGCGGCTTACGAACGGGCCTTAGCGATCGATCCCGAGTACTGGATCGCCCACAGAAACCTCGGCATTCTTTACAAGCAAATGGGGCGGCTCGTGGACGCGGTCGAACACTTCAAGAAGGCCACACGACTGTCCGTGCGGCCCCCGACCGACACCGCCAAGCGGCGGGGCTGCTTAGCTGCGCCGGCAGTTCTCCTCGCAGGTGTGGTGCTAGCGGCCGCGCTTGCGCGCCACCTGCTGTGAGAGGCGATGGGGAGTCTCCGCCGCTTCTCGGCTCCGCTACAGTCAGGTCTACTTGGTACTGAGGCACGTCTTGCGATACCATTCCTCAGCGTATTTACGATCGTATGCCTTATCTGGAGGCAATTGTACCCTGCCCGCCAACAGATCTCCCACGAACTTACACGACGATAGAAGAAGATCCCGAGCAAATTTTTGTAGATTTGCTACTTCGGCGCGAATTGCGGGGTCCGCGCAGGTGACGGCTATCGTGTCAAATGGAATCTTCAGTACGCCGCTTGAAGAGCCCTCGTACTCTATTATCATGATCTTGTTCCCGTTAGCATCAAGAGCGGTGCCAACCTGATGGACTTCCGTCCCTTCAGGCAGATGGTAATCCCCACAAATGGCTCCTGGGAGGACAGCGGCCGAGCCTGGAGTGTTGAGCATAACGCCAATGGCAACGCCGACTGCCGCGGTCACCTTAAGCACGCCCCACTTTCCTCCGCGCATCGTCACCTCTCCCTGATCCAATTTGGCCTAATTGCCTTCCACTCTTCTCTTGATGAACCAGAGATCGCTAGCCGCGCCCCACTGGTCCAGACAACCCCGACCGAATACGCCTGCATCGGGTAGGCTCGGTGCACTAACCCATGCAGGTTGTAATTCGCCGCGTTAGGTCCAGCAACCAGGAGTGACGGTACGCCTTTGATGTGGGGAGGCCCTGAATTCTTGAACGCAGGGAAACGGGAGCACATCCTGCCGGAAGCTTTCGTGCGGTTATTGTTAGCCTCTCATGAAGTTTCTGTAGGCGAGCAGGTCAAAGTAAATGGTCAGCTTGGCCAGTCTTCCGTCCTTAATCTCCCAGACTTCGGCGACATCTTGCCGCATCTTTTGTCCCTTCGGATTCACATAGTCGTAGCCGACCACTGCGCAAGCCCTCTCACCCTCTGCAATCATTTGCTTTACTCTTACTCCCTCCACTCCCTTGAGGAACGGAACGAACGACTGAATGACGGCCGTTTTCCCTGTTGCGTTTAAGGTCTGGGACGCGTCAGAAAAAACAGCGTCGGTGGAGTAGAGGTTTTGCCATTTGTCGTCTTTTCGATCCAAGCTATCATAGTAACTTTGGACGAGTTCCCTGGTTGACACCGGTCTTCACCTTGTGGATTTCTTTTGATCCCAGATTACATCGTCTGATGTCATTTTGTCAGACCTTGCTCGCGCTCGCCTCCAAGAGGAGCGACCTGACGGGTGCGTCAGGGTTTGGCGTCATCGTTCCGAACGGTTCCCAGGATGGCGACCGCCATGCGCTCAGGGTAAGGTAGTTCAGGGACAACTAACCTCCCCGGGCCCGAGCAAATGGGCCTCTGTCCGTTCGCGCGACTGCGTTTCAGACGGGAAGGGCGGTGTTGGAAGCAGGACAACTTTTGTGCGAAAGCTAGTTGACGCTCAAGGGTGCGCGGTATAATGCGGTGGCGGCCTCAGGGAATAGGGCTGGTGGCGAATCCGTTCCAAGAAGTGGCGCAGGATCGTCCGTCAGGAGGTTAGGATATGGCAAAGCCAGTGCACGTGACAGAACAGGATTTCGAGACACAGGTCCTGAAAGCGCAAGAGCCTGTGCTGGTAGATTTCTGGGCGGAGTGGTGCGCGCCGTGCCGGATGATTGCCCCGATCGTCGAGGATCTGGCGCAAGAGTATGACGGTAAGGTGAAGGTCGCGAAGGTGGACGTCGACGAGGCCAGCGGTATTGCCAACCGCTACGGGATCATGAGCATTCCCACCCTGGCGATCTTCAAGGGTGGCGAGATGGTGGAGCGCTTGGTGGGCTACTTGCCCAAGCCGGAGCTGAAGCGGCGGCTGGAGCGCACACTCGGGGCAACGGTTAGCTGATCGGCAGGGCGGGCAGGCTCGGCAGCCATGTGGGTGGCATCCCCAAGCGGGGTGTCACCCACACGCATTTCACGGAGTGTCTAGGAGGAGGTCTTTGAACGGTGCGCCGGGAGGGCCATGTCCCCTTGGCGCTGTAACCAGCGGTCGGCGTCGATCGCGGCCTCGCACCCATACCCAGCAGCCGTGACGGCCTGCCGGTAGGTGTGATCGTGCACATCGCCGGCCACGAAGACACCTTCGACGCTAGTGCTGGACCGCTGCTTACGGGTGATGTAACCGTTGTCGTCCATCTCCAGCTGCCCGCGGAACAAATCCGTGTTGGGGCGGTGGCCGATGGCCACGAAGACCCCGTCCACCGGGCGTTCCACGATTTGTCCGGTCTTCAGGTTCTTAAGCTTCGCGGCGTGGACTTTCCCATCGCCCACAAGATCTGCCACGGCGTGGCTCCACAGAAAGCTGATGGTCGGATTGGTCCGGGCGCGCTCAGCGAGAATCTTGCTGGCCTTCAGCTGATCCCGCCGGTGTACGACCGTGACCGATTGCGCCAGCTTGGCGAGATACAGCGCTTCTTCCATCGCGGTGTCGCCGCCCCCGACCACCAAGACGTCGCGCCCGCGGAAGAAAAAGCCGTCGCAGGTGGCACAGGTGCTGACCCCGCGGCCCAGCAGTTGTTGCTCCCGCGGGAGACCCAGCAGTTTCGCTTTGGCGCCGGTGGCGATGATCAACGCTTGGGTTTCGTGCGTTTGGCCGTTTGCGCTGGTGACACGAAAGGGGCGCTGCGTGAGATCGACCGCCGTCGCGTCCTCGTTGATGAACTCCGCGCCAATCCGTTCGGCCTGCGTGCGCATCGCCGCCATGAGAGTAGGGCCGAGAATGGGATCGGCGAATCCCGGGTAGTTTTCGACATCGGTCGTCAGCATCAACTGCCCCCCCGCCTCGGCCCCGGCGAAGACCAGAGGGTGCAGAGCGGCCCGCGTCGCGTAGATGGCGGCGGTCAACCCGGCCGACCCAGATCCTAACACAATGACTTGGCGCATTGGAATCACCTGCACTGTTTAGAACGTTGGGGAGGACGGGCACTATTCCCCCCCGCCTCAGCGGTGGCCGAGGGGAGGGTTCGCCAGGGATGGGGCCCTCCCTCGCCCGAGGAGGCGACCTTGACAATATCGCTGTCAGGATACTTGACAATGTCAGTGCCGGTGAATACAGTGAAAGTGGAATGAGTCGCGTCCGGTCTCGCAACAACAACGCACCTGTCTACGTGATCAGTATCGCTGCGGATTTGCTGGGCCTGCACCCTCGGACGTTACGGATCTACGAGGAGAAGGGGCTGGTGCAGCCGGCGCGGCGCCACCAACAGCGGTTGTACTCGGACCGCGACCTGGAGCGGGTGCGGATGATTCGGCACCTGACCCAGGAGGTGGGACTCAATTTAGTCGGTGTGCGGTTGGTCTTAGAGATGTACGAGCGGGTGGAGTACCAAGGGTCGAAGGATGCGGTCTCGTGGGTATTCGAGCGTACAATGCGAAGGAGGCGAGCACCATGAGCCTGATTCGGTGGGATCCATTTGATGACCTCGCGTCTCTGCGCGAGTCGATGGACAAGCTGTTCGACGAGCTGTTCACACGTCGGCCGCGGGGCCAGGCGGAGTTGGCCTGGGCGCCCGCCGTCGAGGTGTTCGAGACCGAGAACGACGTTATGGTGAGAGCTGAGCTCCCGGGGATTGACCCGAAGAACGTCGAGATCACCGTCACACAGGACACGCTGACGCTGAAGGGCGAGGCGAAGCTGGATCGAGAGGACAAGGCCCGGAACTACTACCGGCGCGAGCTGCGCTATGGCTCGTTCCTGCGTTCGATCCAACTGCCGAGCGACGTGAAGGGTGATCAGGCGACGGCGTCCTACAAGAACGGCATCTTGGAGATTCGGGTGCCCAAGAGCGAGCGGGCCAAGCCGAAGAGCGTCAAGGTCGAGGTTGCAGAGTAGCGCGCCCGAGGCCGTGCCCGACCTGCCGTCGGTGGTAGACGATCTGCCCACGGCAGGCCGGGGACGGCAGTGTGCTGATGAAGATCCAGGGCGGGACCGCTCAGAGCGCCCGCGACAGACAGAGAGGAGTTACCCACGATGGGTAAGGTCGTTGGCATTGACTTAGGCACGACGAACTCCGTGATCGCGGTCGTCGTCGGGGGCGAACCGCAGGTGATCCCCAACGCCGAAGGGAGTCGCCTCACGCCGTCGGTCGTCGCTTTCACGAAGACGGGGGAACGCTTGGTGGGGCAGATGGCCAAGCGGCAGTCAATTCTCAATCCCGAGAATACCGTCTACTCGATTAAGCGCTTCATGGGGCGGCGGCTCGCGGAGGTCGAGACCGAGCGCAAGATGGTCCCCTATAAGGTCGAGGAAGGCCCCAATGGCATGGTCGTGGTGCGCCTCCCGGCGGCCGGGAAGACGTTTACCCCCGAAGAGATTTCATCCATGATCCTGCAGAAGATGAAGGCGGATGCGGAGGCGTACTTGGGCGAGCCCGTCACGGAGGCCGTGATCACAGTGCCCGCCTACTTTAACGACGCGCAGCGCACCGCCACGAAAAACGCCGGCGAGATCGCCGGACTGAAAGTCCTGCGTATCATCAACGAACCGACGGCCTCCTGCCTGGCCTACGGGCTGGACAAGAAGACCGCCGAAACGGTGCTGGTCTTCGACTTAGGCGGCGGCACCTTCGACGTCTCCATCTTGGAGATCGGCGACGGGGTCTTCGAAGTCAAGGCCACCAATGGCGACACGCACCTGGGAGGCGACGACTGGGACGAGCGGATCGTCCACTGGCTGGCCGACCAGTTCAAGCGCGAGCACGGCATTGACCTGCGGCAGGACCGCCAGGCCCTCCAGCGGCTGCGCGAGGCCTCCGAGCGGGCGAAGGTCGAGCTCTCGACGGTGGCGCAGACCACCATCAACCTGCCGTTCATTACCGCGGACGCGAACGGTCCCAAGCACCTGGACTACGTGCTGACCCGCGCGAAATTCGAGGAGATGACGGCGGAGCTGGTGGAACGGTGCATCGCCCCGTTCAAGCAGGCCCTCGCGGACGCGAAGATGACCGAGAAGGATCTCGATCAGGTCATCCTGGTCGGAGGGGCGACCCGCATGCCGATGATTCAGGAGCTGGTCCGTCGGCTGACCGGCAAGGAGCCCAACAAGGAAGTGCACCCCGACGAGGTCGTGGCCGTCGGCGCAGCCATTCAGGCGGGCGTGCTGGCCGGTACCGTGCGGGAAGTCGTGTTGCTGGACGTCACCCCCCTGTCGTTGGGTGTGGAGACGCTGGGCGGTGTGATGACTCCCCTCATTCCTCGCAACACGACCATTCCAACGCGCAAGGCGGAGATCTTCAGCACCGCGGTCGATGGTCAGACCCAGGTGGAGATTCATGTCCAACAGGGCGAGCGGCCCATGGCGCGGGACAACCGCACGCTGGGCCGATTTATCCTCGATGGCATTCCGCCCGCGCCGCGGGGCGTCCCGAAGATCGAGGTGACGTTTGACATCGATGCCAACGGTATCCTCGACGTCAAAGCACGGGATACGGCCACGGGCAAGGAGCAGTCCATCAAGATTACGGGGAGTTCGAGCCTCGGCAAGACCGATGTGGACCGGATGGTCAAGGAGGCCGAAAAGTTCGCCGAGGAAGACCGCAGCAAGCGCGAGATCGCCGAGGCGCGCAACCGGGGCGATTCACTCGTCTACCAGACGGAGCGCATGCTGAAAGAGGTCGGCGAGAAGGTAACCTCCGATGAGCGTCAGCGTGTCGAGACCAAACTCAAGGAGCTCAAAGATGCCCTCGGCAGCGACGACATGGCGAAGATCACCCGCGCCATCGACGAGTTGCAGCAGACCAGCTTCAAGCTGGCTGAGGCGATGTACGCGAAGGCGGGGGCAGGGGCAAGCGGTCCCGGCAGTGGGTCCAGCGGACCAGCCGGGGGCGCCAAGCCGGGGGATGACGTCATCGACGCCGACTACAAACGCAAGGATGACAAGTAACTGGCACGGATCGCGCGGGGGCGCCCCCGCGCGGTGAGGTGAGGGATGGACGACCGTCAGGATAAACAACCCACGGCCCGCGACGATGCGCCGGAGGCCGCCGCGCCGGCGTCCGACGAGCAAGTGGCCGAGTTGCGTAAGCTGGCCGCGGGCTATAAGGAACAGGCCGACCGCAACTGGCAGCAGTTCCTCCATGCCGCCGCGGACCTGGAAAACTATAAGAAGCAGGCCGCGCGGCTGCGCGAAGACGCGGTCCAGCGTACGCGGCAGTCGTTGCTGGCCGTCATATTAGACGTCGTCGACGATCTCGAACGAGCGCTAGAGCACAGTCCCACCACAGACCCTGACCAGATCGTGGCGGGCATCCTCATGAGCCACCGCAAGATCGTCGACGTGTTGGCGTCTCTGGGCGTCCGACCGATGAATACAAAAGGACAAATGTTCGACCCGCGCTATCATGAAGCGGTTGACGTCGTCTCCCACACGGAGCACGGCGTCGAGCCGGGGACGATCGTTGAGGAACTCCGGCGAGGATATTTCATGAATGGCGACGTCTTGCGGCATGCCCGGGTGAGGGTGGCGAAGTGATCGCCGGGCCACACGGCCCGCGCTCGCCCAGAGAACAATGGACTTCAAAGACTACTACAAAGTGATCGGGGTCGACCGGGGGGCGACCCCACAGGCGATTAGCTCCGCGTTCCGCAAACTCGCGCGCAAGTACCACCCCGACGTGAACAAGACGCCCGGGGCGGAGGACAAATTTAAGGACATCAACGAGGCGTATCAGGTCCTGGGCGATGCCGACCGGCGCGCCCGCTACGACCAGATGTACGAGGCCTACCAGCACGGAGGGATGGACTGGCAACAGGCCTTCGGGCGTGGCGCGCAGCAGACCCCCGGCGGCTGGACAGTGACCTTCGGCGGAGATGCAGCCGGGTTAGAAGATCTGCTCGGTGGGCAAGTCAGCGACTTTTTCCGACAGTTCTTTGGGGGCGATGTTGTCGGTCAGCGGCCGGGCGGCGTACGCTCGGCCGCCGGTCGAGGCCGCCGGGGTTCGGTGGACCTCGAGGAGATGATGCGGCCTGGGCCTCCCCCCCCGCAGGCCGAAGCCCCGATGACGGTGACCCTGGAAGAAGCCCTGGCCGGTGCGCAGAAGTCCGTGGCCATTCAGCTCAGCGGGAAGACGCGCCGGTTTGACGTCACGATCCCCAAAGGCGTCCGTAGCGGTCAGAAGATCCGGCTCCCCGGAGCGCTGGATGGCGAGGATCTCTACCTGACGGTGGAGGTCGCTCCGCATCCGTACTTTGAGCGGCGCGAGGATGACCTGATCATCGAGGTGCCCGTAACCCCGTCCGAGGCGGTGCTGGGCGCGACGATCGAGGTCCCCACACTCGAGGGAAAAGTAGAGATGACCATCCATCCGAGCACGCAGAACGGGCAGGTGTACCGCCTGCGGGGGCAGGGGATGCCCCGCCGCGATGGACAGCGCGGGGATCAACTGGTGCGGATCAAAGTCGTCCTGCCCACCAAGGCGTCTGCGCGCGAGAAGCAACTTTATGAGGAACTCGCCAAGCTGCGATCGGACAATCCCCGGGCGCAGCTGGGGCGGAAGTAACGTTTAAGAGCAACAGGAACGGAGTCCGACCATGGCGATGCGATTCGACAAGTTTACCGAGAAGGCGCAAGAGGCGTTATTGAACGCCCAGGAGCTGGTGCGCCAGTTCCACCACACTCAGATGGAAGGCGAACATCTGCTGCTGGCCCTTGTAGAGCAGGCCGACGGGATCGTGCCCCAAGTGCTGGCTAAGGCCGGCCTGACACCGGCCGCGCTGCGCGGACGTCTGCGCGCCGAGCTTGAGCGCTTGCCCAAGGTGACCGGCTCGACCCCCGATGGCTTGGTGATCAGTCCCGGGGTCCGTCAATCCGTGGAATCCGCGCAAGCGGAAGCGCAGCGCCTCGGCGATGAATACGTCAGCACGGAGCACCTGTTGATGGGTCTCGCGAGCGTGCGCGAAGGGGGTGCCTCCCGCATCCTGGCGGAGGCCGGCCTCACGGCCGATGCGCTGTCCCGGGCGATCCGGGACGTGCGGGGATCCCAGCGCGTAACCGACTCCCATCCGGAAAGCAAATACCAAGCCCTCGAGCGCTACGGGCGCGACCTCACCCAGATGGCCGCGGCCGGGAAGCTAGATCCGGTCATCGGCCGCGACGATGAAATCCGCCGCGTCATTCAAGTCCTCTCCCGGCGCACGAAGAACAATCCCGTTCTGATCGGCGATCCCGGAGTCGGCAAGACCGCCATTGTGGAGGGGCTGGCGCAGCGGATTGTGCGCGGCGATGTCCCCGAAGGCCTCAAGAACAAGCGCGTCGTGCAGCTCGACCTGGGAGCCCTGTTGGCCGGGGCGAAATTCCGCGGGGAGTTTGAGGACCGCTTGAAGGCGGTGCTCCGTGAGGTGACCGAGAGCAGCGGCGAGATCATCCTGTTCATCGACGAGCTGCACACCGTGGTCGGCGCCGGGGCGGCCGAGGGCGCGATTGACGCGGCGAACATGCTCAAGCCGATGCTGGCGAGAGGCGAACTGCGTACGATCGGCGCGACGACGCTGGACGAGTATCGGCAGCACATCGAGAAGGATGCCGCTTTGGAGCGGCGGTTCCAGCCTGTCTTCGTCTCCGAGCCGTCTGTCGAAGAGACGATTTCCATCTTGCGCGGCTTGAAGGACCGCTACGAGGTGCATCACGGCGTCCGCATCACCGACGCGGCCGTGATCGCCGCCGCCACCCTATCGGACCGCTACATTAGCGACCGCTACCTCCCGGACAAAGCCATCGATCTCATCGACGAGGCGGCGAGCCGCCTGCGGATGGAGATCGACAGCAAGCCCACGGCGTTGGACGAGATCGACCGCCGCATCATGCAGTTGGAGATCGAGCGCGAAGCCCTCCGGAAAGAAGGGGATGCCGCGAGCCGGGAGCGCCTGGCCAAACTCGAGGGCGAGATCGCCACGCTGAAAGCTAATAGCGCGCGGGTGCGGCAGCAGTGGGAGCAGGAAAAAGCCGCGATTGCCGCGATCCGGCAGACCAAGGAGCGGATCGAGAGCATTCGCCAGCAAATTGAGGAAGCAGAGCGCCGGGCCGCCCTGGAGACGGCGGCCCGCCTGCGCTACGGCACGCTGCCCGAGATGCAGAAGCAGCTCGACACGCAGGCGGCTGCGCTGCAGCAGATCTCGGGGCAGCGTCTCTTAAAGGAAGAAGTCGACGCGGAAGATATCGCCGAGGTCATTAGCAAGTGGACCGGGATCCCGGTTAACCGGCTGCTGGAAGGGGAGATGCGCAAGCTCCTCGAGATGGAAGGTCGGCTGCACGAGTGGGTCGTCGGACAGAACGAGGCCGTCCAAGCCGTGAGCGATGCGATCCGCCGGGCCCGGGCCGGGTTGCAGGATCCCCGGCGGCCGATCGGGTCGTTCCTCTTCTTGGGGCCCACCGGGGTGGGGAAGACGGAGCTCGCCCGCGCGCTGGCGCGTCACCTCTTCGATGACGAAGATGCGATGGTGCGTCTGGACATGTCGGAGTATCAGGAGCGGCACACCGTCAGCCGATTGATCGGGGCGCCCCCCGGCTATGTCGGGTTTGACGAAGGCGGCCAGCTCACCGAAGCAGTGCGCCGCCGACCGTACCGGGTCGTGCTCTTTGACGAAATCGAAAAGGCGCACAGCGACGTTTTCAACATCCTGTTGCAGATCCTCGAGGACGGCCGGCTGACCGACGGGCACGGCCGGACGGTGGATTTCAAGAACACCGTGATCATCATGACCAGCAACCTCGGCAGCAAGTACCTGCAGCACCTGGACCCGCGCAACGCGGCCCAGTTCGAAATGGCGCGCGTACAGGTCATGGACGAGGTCCACAAGACGTTCCGGCCGGAGTTCCTCAACCGCATCGACGAGATCATTGTGTTCCACCCGCTCACCCCGGAAAATATCAAAGCGATCGTCGATCTGCAGGTGCGCGAGTTGCAGGGACGTCTGGACGGACAGAAGATCCGCCTGGACGTGACTGAGACGGCGAAGGAGTACTTCGCGCGCGAGGGCTACAGCCCCGACTTCGGGGCCCGGCCGCTCCGGCGATTGCTGCAGCGCGAGGTGGAAAACCACCTGGCGAGGATGGTCCTGGCAGGAGAGATCCAGCCCGGACAGACCGCCGTCGTGGATTACGTGAACGGTGCCGTGAAGATTATGGCGAGGGAGGCCGTCCGCGCCGCACGGTCCCGGTGACCCGTCTCTTCCTCACGGTCGTCGCGAGCGGAGCGTCCGTGCTGGTGGGGGAGATCGTCGCCAGCTCCATCAGCGCACCCCCGTCGTCGGGATTCCATCTGCATCAGCCTGATCGAGCGTCGTGCTCAGTTTCCGACGGACCTCTATAATGGAACTATCCCTCCGAGAGCATTGGTGGCGGCATGGCGGTCCTGAAGCTGTACCTGGGGGACGTGGTCCAGACGCGCAAGACTCACCCCTGCGGCAGTGATCAATGGAAGATTGAGCGTCTGGGCGCCGATGTGGGCATTCGCTGCCTGGGATGCGGCCGCTATGTGCTGATGGAGCGGGTGAAACTGGAGCGCCGGATTCGGCGGTTTGTCAGCCGCCCCAACGCGGCCGCCGGCCCCACCGCAGCACCGATGAGTAACGGTGCGTCCGGCGGGGCAGAGGCACAGTGAAATGAAAAAGTACAACCTCTACAGCTGGGCCGTGGGAGTCGCGGGCTGGGTCGTCCTGTTGCCCCTGCTCCTCGGGACGCCCCTTCCGCCACTTCCTCGGCTGGCGACCTTCGCCGCGCTGGCCGTGGCGTCCAAATGGTTGATGGTCCCCCTGCCGCGGGGGGGCTACGGGTCGGCCGGCCTCGCCGTGGTCTCGGCCGGGTTGGCGCTTCTGGGGCCGGTGTACACGGCGTTAGTCATGAGCGTCGGCGTGGTGATCGGCAACGGCCTGTTCCACCGTCGGCCTTCCCTGACGACGATCTTTAACAGCGGCCAGAACATTCTCGCTGTCATCGCCGCGGGCCTCATCTTTTCACTAGTGGACCCCAGCACCCCCGGGCTAAGAGGACCTCTGTACACAGGGCATAGTGATCCCTTGGTTTTCGCGGCGTTTCTCGCCGCCGTGCTGACGTGCAACGTGACGAGTAATCTCCTAGTCAGTGGGCGCGTCGCGCGTCGGCGTGGTGTCCCCGTGCTGAGCGTCTTCAGTGGCAGTCTCGTCTGGGAGGCCGCCAACGATCTCGCCTTTGCCGGCCTGGGACTGGTGCCCGCGCTCATCTATGCGAAGGCTTTGGCCGTTGAGGCGATTGTCCTGACGATCCCGCTGGTCCTCATCGGCTACGTGCTGATGCTGACGACGACCCGGGAGCAAGCGCACCGGGAACTGGAGGTCATCGAGCGGATCGGGCGGGCCTCAATCAGTCTGGACCTGGAACACCTTTTCCAAACGATGTACGACAATATCCGGCAGCTGATGGCGGCGGACGTTTTCTACGTGACTCTCTATGACGCCGAGCGCGACACCCTGACCTATGAATTCTTGATGGATTCCGGGGACCGCTTTCCCCGACAGACGCAGCCGCTGACGGATGACGTCCGGGCGATCCTCAGCGGTCGGACGCCGCAGCTCCTCCAATTGACCTCCCGGGATCTGGCCACTCCCAATCGCTTGCCGCGCGTGGGCCACGCCGACCGGAGAAGCGCCTCGATGGTGTTTGTGCCTGTCCTGCGCGGTGAGCAGGTTCTTGGGTTGCTCTCCGCGCAGAGCTATGTCCAAGACGCCTACGGCTCGCGTGATGTCCATCTCATGGGCACCATCGCCGCCCAGGTCGCCGGCGCAATCGACAACGCCCGATTGTTTGACACCAGCACGCGGAGCGTCAAGCACCTGACCAGCCTGCAACGGTTCGCCAATGCGATCGCCGGCAGCCTGAAGATGGACGATGTGCTGGCCGCCATCGTGGACGGCGCCCGTCAGGTGCTCGGGGTCGACTGGTGCGCCATTTACCTGGGAAACGAGAAACAAGGACTGACAGACGTCTACGCCCACGGTCTTTCCCCCGAGATAGTGGGAGCCATCCAACGCCTCGTGGGGATGCCCCTCGCCAATCTGCCGCTCGATTTTTCCAAGCCGGCGGTGGTCGAAGACGCCGAACACGATCCCCGTCTCGCCGCCTTGCGGAAGATGGTGCTCAAGGACGAGGCCGCCACGCTGGCCGACGCTTGGCAGACGATCAAGACGATGGCGTCCCTGCCGCTGCTGTACCAAGGGGCGATGATGGGGGTGCTGGTCTTTTACCACACTACCCTCCGCTCTTACAACGCCGAGGACCTCCGCTTGGCGCAAGCCATCGCCGATCAGGCGGCCATCGCCGTGAAGAACTCGACCCTGCTCACAGAAGCCCAGCAACATGCCGCAGAAGTCAACCTCATGAACCGGGTCCTGAGTACAGTGACCAGCACGATGGATATCGACAGCATGCTGCGCCGCATCGTGGAGGAGGTCTCCCAGCGGTTCGGGTACACGCATGTCAGCATTCACCGCGTGGACGGCGACTTCGTGGTCCCCCAGGCGCAGGTGGGGTACCGGGAGATCGCCGATCGCATCCCGCTCAGCAAGGGTGTGCTCGGGCGGGTCGCCCGGACTGGGACGGCCGCGTTGGTCCCCGACGTGAGCCAGGACCGCGACTACGTCGCGGCGGACCCCACAGTGCGCAGTGAGGCGGCCGTGCCGATCAGCGCGGACAACCGCGTGCTGGGCGTCCTCAACGTCGAGGCAGATAGCACCCGTCGGCTCGGGGAATCCGACTTGGCGGTGTTGCAGTCGCTAGCGGGCCAAATCGGGGTGGCGCTGCACAATGCCACGCTGTTTGCCGAAGCTCAGCGATCGCGCGACGAGATCACCGTGCTCTACGATGCCGCAAAGGCGATCAGCAGCACCCTGGAACTGGAGTCGGTGCTCAACAACCTCGTGCACGTGACCTGTCAGGCATTCGGGTACGAGCAGGGGGCGATTCTATTGGTGGACGAGCGCAGCGGGGATCTCGTGGTGGAGGCCACCTATGGGTACGCACCGGGGACCCGCGGCTACCGCATTCCAGCCGGCAAAGGCATCACGGGCGCGGTGTACCGGACCGGCAAGCCTGAGAGCGTGGCGGACGTCCGCCGCGACGCGCGTTACATCGGTATCACCCAGCGCGTCATCTCCGAGATTGCGGTCCCGTTGATCAGTGAGGGGCGGGTCAATGGGGTGTTCAACCTCGAGAGCACGCGGCGCGCCGCGTTTGGCCCCCGGGACTTGCGCATCCTCCAGGCGCTGGCGGGCTATGCCACAATCGCCATCGAGAACGCGCGCCTGTATGAGAAGACCAAGCAGATGGCGATTACCGACGGCCTTACCGAACTCTACAACCATCGCTACCTGCACGAAACGATGGAACGCACCCTGGAGCGGTGTCGGCGGGATGATCGGCCGTTGTCGGTCATCATGTTGGAGATCGACAGCTTCAAGCGGTACAACGACACGTACGGGCACCAGCGCGGAGACGATGTATTGCGCAACGTCGCTGAGCTACTCCGCAAAGGAAGCCGCACGTCTGATCTCGTGGCGCGTTACGGCGGCGATGAATTCATGATCGTGCTCCCGTATACCTCAAAGGAGACCGCGTCCGAAATCGCGGAGCGGTTGCGACGCGCGGTTGAGGCGTATCCCTTCCTGCTCGGGGAAAACATCGTGTCCTCGGTCACGCTCAGCGTGGGTGTCGCCGCCAACCCCGACGATGGCGCCACGGTGGACGCGCTCGTCGACGCCGTGGACCGGGCGCAGTACACCGCCAAACGCTCAGGCGGCAATAAAGTGAGCGTCGCCCACTCGGTCAAGGAGACCGCGACCGGGTAGCACACGTCTGTGGCCCTCACCGTCGGCATCGTCGGGCTCCCGAATGCAGGGAAGTCGAGCCTCTTTAACGCGCTGAGTCGGGCGGGCGCGGTGGTCGCCAGCTATCCTTTCACCACGATCGGGCCGTACCACGGCGTTGCCCCGGTTCCAGATCCGCGTCTCGCCGCCGTCGCCTCCGTCACGCACCCCGACCGGACGATTCCCGCCACCGTGGATTTTGTGGACATCGCCGGACTAGTCCGAGGGGCGGCGCGCGGGGAGGGCTTGGGCAATCAGTTCCTGGCCCACATCCGGGAGGTCGATGCCCTCGCCCATGTCGTCCGCTGCTTTCCCGCACCTGATGTCCCGCATGTCGAGGGTGCGCTGGATCCGGTCCGCGATCTCGAAATTGTGGAGACCGAGCTCGCGCTGGCGGATCTGGCGGTCGTGGAGCGAGAGCTGGAGCGCGCGCGGACGCGGGTCAAAGCGCACGACCTCTCCGCGCCGGGCGATGTCGCGGTGTTGGAGGAGGTCGCCGCCCATCTGCAACGAGGAATACCCGTTCGACGCCTGCCGCGTGATGCGCACCGTGACACCCTTCTACTCCCGCTGCGGTTGCTGACGGCCAAGCCGGTCGTCTATGTCGCCAACGTCGACGACGCCGACCTCCCGGCGGCTCTGTCGGCCACCGCGGTAGGCGGGTACGCGGACGCGCAGCACGCCCCGCTGGTCACCTTGTCGGCCAAGCTGGAGGCCGAAGCCGCGGAGCTGTCGGAGGGTGAGGCCGCAGAGTTCCTGCGTGCGTACGGCATTGCGGAGCCGGGGCTCCTCCGGCTGATCCGGCTGGCGTACGAGATGCTCGGGTTGGTGACGTTCTTTACGGCGGCCTCGAAGGAGGTCCGGGCGTGGCCCGTGGCCCGGGGCACCACGGCCCCGCGCGCGGCGGGAAAGATCCACACCGATATGGAGCGCGGATTCATCCGCGCCGAGGTCATCGGCTGGGAGGTACTGGTGAAAAGTGGATCGCTTCTCACCGCGCGCGACCGCGGCCTCGTGCGGCTGGAGGGCAAGGACTACGTGGTCCAAGATGGCGATGTGATACTGTTCCGTTTTGCTGTGTAATCCCGCCCGGAGCAGATCTGCGGGCAGAGTAGTTCGGACGCGGCACCTCCCCAACCCCATAGTTTGGTGCTATAATTTCCTGGCCCGTGGAGGCAATCCGCGGGATTTTGTTGTCTGCCCCTACAGAAATGGGGCGCCCCGCCTCTGCGGGGGGCCTTGCTTGAGGCGAGTGGTATACTGGGGCCGTCCTCCGGAGGTATGCAGTGCCCAGTTACGATCTGGTCTATATTGTTCGGCCCGATTTGGAGCCCGATGCCTTGAAGGCGGTCATTGACCGCGTCGGCCAACGCATCGTGGACCGCGGTGGCAAGATCGACGCCACAGACGCGTGGGGGAAGCGGCGCCTGGCGCATGTCATCCGCAAGCAGCGGGAAGGCGTGTACGTGCAGACGCGCTTCACGATTGCCCCCGAACAGGTAGCGGAGATCCGTCACCAGGTCGCCCTGAGTGAAGAGGTCCTCCGCAGTATGCTCACCATTGCTGTGGGCAAGCATCACCAGTACCAGGGGCCCCCGTAGCCGCTGCCCCCGCGAATCCCCCGGCACCTTCTCCGTCCCTCGCTGGATCGCCGAAACCGACGGAGGCTTAGCGCGGCGTGCTAAACCGGATCATCTTGATCGGCCGGCTGACACGGGACCCCGAACTCCGCTACGTCCCAAGCGGCCAGCCGGTGGCGGGATTCACCTTGGCCGTCGATCGGCCGTTTGTGAACCAGCAGGGCGAACGGGCCACGGACTTCATTGATATCGTGGCGTGGAGGAAACTGGCCGAACAAGTGACGCAGCACCTCAGCAAGGGAAGGCTTGTGGCTGTTGAAGGGCGGCTGCAAATCCGATCGTACGAAACGCAGGATGGACAGAAGCGCAAGGTGGCCGAGGTAGTGGCCGACGCTGTGCGGTTTCTCGATCGCAAGGGGACGACGACCCCCGAGCCCGCGTCCCCGGAGACGGCGGAAGTGGGGACGGAGGCCGCGGGACCACAAGAGGACGTACCCTTCTAACGAATCGCAAGATGGGGAGATAGCGAATGCCTGATCGTGACCGTCGTGGCAAATCGCAAGGGAAGAAAGAGTGGCGCGGGCGCCGGCCCAAGCGACGCAACTGTACCTTTTGCGGTGAGAAGGCCACATTCATTGACTACAAGGACGTCAACCGGCTGCGGAGGTTCGTCACCGAACGCGGCAAGATTCTGCCCCGGCGGGTGTCCGGAAACTGTGCGCGGCACCAACGCGTCTTGGCGACCGCGGTCAAGCGGGCCCGGGAACTCGCGCTGTTGCCCTATACCGCGGAATAACAGGCAGCGCGGCCGCTGCGCTCGTCCTCTCAGCGTTTGTTCGTGATAGGTGCCGACCTCGCTTTTACGCGTCAGCTAGTCCCACGTGATAAGGTGGTCCTGAGGTGTCTGTGATGGCGCGGCCTGTGCCTGTCCGTGGTTTAACCGAAGGTGCCGTGCTGGCTGTCGTCGTGGCCGTGTTGGCCGTCGCGGCGACGTACATCCCGCTCGCGGGAGCGGCGGCATTTTTTCTGTGCCCGCTGCCCCTCACTGTCCTCACAGTCCGGCACGGCCTGCGCGTAGCGTTGCTCGCGGCGGCGGTCGCTGCTGCCATCGGGACGATGGTGGGCGGCATTCTCATTGGGTCCAGCATCACGGTGGCGTTTGCGCCCTTAGGGCTCGCCATGGGCATTGGTATCAGGCGGGGTTTGTCGTCGACAGGGATTTGGTTGCTCACCTCGGCCGTGTCGGCAGTGTCCACGGTTGCCAGCGCTCTCCTAGCACTATTGGGTATTGGGCAGGACCCTCGCCGCCTGCTGGCGCAGATCATCGAGGAATCCGCCCGGAACCAGCAGTCGGTGGTCCAGCTGTATGAGCGCCTGGGCATCTACACAGCCGATGTGCGCCAGGCGGTCGCACAGACGGAGCAACTCATGAGGCTGTTGCCGTGGTTGCTGCCATTCTTGCTCATCGGGAGCGTGGCGGTGATCGCCTACCTGAATCTCTTGGTGGGACGACCAGTCCTGCGCCGCCTGCGCATAGACGTGCCGGCCTTTCCTCCCCTGTCGACGTGGCGGGTCCCGTCGTGGTTCCTGTGGACGCTGCCCGTTGGCATGCTGCGCCTGATCCTCTCCGGCGCGGCCTGGCCGCCCCGCCCCATCCCGGAGGCGACGTTGCGGGTGTTATCCCCGGATCACGTCGCGGCGATTGTCGGGCCGGCGGTCGTCCGCTATCCGCTCCTTGAGGCGGCAGGGATGAATCTTGTGATGCTCGCCCAGGCGGTGTTCTCCCCGCTGGGGCTGATCACGGGATGGGTCTTGATGGAGCGTTACAACGTCCCCGGGTGGTATCGTTGGTTCCTGATCTTCCTGGCAGTCACATCGCCGATGCTCACCCTCGTCGCACTCTTTCTGGGGTTAGCCGATGCATCGTATGACCTGCGGTCTCGATGGCGCCAGATCGCAGCCGCATCGGCAACACCCGCGCGCGATCCCGCGGGGAGACGACCATGAAGGTTCTCCTCCTTCAGGATGTCAAAGGGCTGGGCGAGCACGGGACGGTCAAGGAAGTGAAGGATGGCTATGCCCGCAACTACCTCCTTCCGCGTGGGCTGGCCCTGGAAGCGACCGCAGGGAATCTGCAGCTGCAGCAGCGGCATCAACAGGCCACCGAGCAGCGGGTGCAGCGGACACAAGAAGAGATGCGAGTAGTGGTGGCCGCCTTGGCCCAGGCGGTCGTGGAACTGCGGGCCAAGGGGGGCGAAGGCGGGCGGCTGTTTGGTTCGGTCACCGCCGACGACATCGCCCAGGCACTGGCCGCACGAGGGTTTGCGATTACGAAGAAGCAGATCGAACTGAACGACCCCATCAAGACCGCCGGGTTTTACACAGTACCCGTGCGAGTGGGGCCGGGGGTCGTGGCCCGCGTTGACCTCAACGTGATTGCCACGCCATGACTACGCGTTCGGCCAAGGCCGTGCGGCAGGTCAATCCCACGGGGAAGGTCACCAGCCGGGAATCTCTGAAACGGAAGGCCGCCGCTCTCTTCGGGGTCCTCGGCAGCCTGCTGGGGCCTGAGCGTCTAGCGCGTCGCGCGGATAAGGTCGGGGCGCGGGTGTTGATGAACAGCCGACAGGTCGGACGGCGCGTGCTCGCCCTGCAGCGGTTGATCTACGAAGACGCCTCGTTATCCACCGTCCCGCGCGAGAGCGAGATCCCCGCCGTCTTAGACGACCTGCAAGAGCGCGTGGCCGATCTCATGGCGCGGAAGACGGTGGAAGACGAACTCGACCGCCGCGTCGCCGATCGCATGCGCGAACGGCAGGATGAATATCTGCGCGGGCTGCGCAGGCAGGTGCTGCAAGAGACCGGGGGACCCGAAACCGAGGTGACCCGTCGCAAGCTGGCGGAACTCCAGCAGCTCGAGCAGGTCCGCGTGGCGCGCACCGCCCTCGAAGCGCTGCGGCCGCGGCGCCTGTCGCAGGTCGTGGGCCAGGAACGGGCGGTGCGCTCCCTGCTGGCCAAGCTTGCCGTGCCGGTTCCGCAGCACGTGATCCTGTACGGCCCGCCCGGCGTCGGCAAGACCACGGTGGCGCGCTTGGTTCTGGAGGAAGCGAAGAAATTGCCGGGCAGTCCGTTTGGCCAAGCGGCACCGTTTATCGAGGTCGACGGGTCCACGCTGCGGTGGGATTCCCGTGAAGCCACCAATCCGTTGCTGGGGTCCGTGCACGATCCCATCTACCAAGGTACGCGGCGGGAGTTCGCCGATCTGGGAATCCCGGAGCCCAAGCTCGGACTCGTCACCAAAGCGCACGGCGGGGTTCTGTTTGTTGATGAGATCGGAGAGCTGGACGCTGTGCTCCAGGCGAAACTCTTGAAAGTGCTCGAGGACAAGCGGATCTACTTCGAGTCGTCGTACTTCGACCCGGACAACCCTAGCTTGCCGGCGTACATTCGCAAGCTGTTTGCTAGCGGGGCACCCGCGGACTTCCTCCTCATCGGGGCGACGACCAAAGAACCCGAAGAGATCAGCCCGACCCTGCGCTCGCGGTGTTCCGAGGTCTTCTTCGACCCGCTGTCGCAAGAAGATATCCAGAAGATCGTACGGCAGGCTGCGCGCCGGCTGGGGGTGGAGACGGGCCCCGAGGTCCCCGGGGTGATCAGCGACTACACGATCGAAGGCCGCCGGGCGGTCAATATGTTGGCCGATGCTTATGGGGTGGCGCTGTACCGACGGCTCGGACGCGCGCCGCGAAACGCCTCGCGTAATCGGCACGCGCGCCCATCAGGCGGGGGGAGGCGGCCGCGCATCATGGTGGCCGATCTCTTCGAGGTCATCCGGTCCGGACGGCTCGCTGCCAGTACCCCGGTGAAGGCCTCCAGCGTCGCCGAGGTCGGTAAAGTGTTTGCCCTGGGCGTCACCGCGTATGTGGGGTCGGTGATTGAGATCGAAGCGACGGCGTTTCCCGTCGGGAAGCGCCAGCGCGGGGCGATTCGTTTTAATGAAACCGCCGGGACCATGGCCAAGGACTCCGTGTTCAACGCTGCGTCGGTCATCCGGAAAGTCACGGGGGTGGATGTCGGCAACTACGACATCCACGTCAACGTCATTGGCGGTGGGTTGATTGACGGTCCCAGTGCTGGCCTAGCCGTCGTGGTGGCGATGCTGAGCGCTGTCCAGCGCCAGACCGTTCGGCAAGATGTGGCGATGACGGGCGAGGTGTCGATTCAAGGGAAGATCAAGCAGGTGGGGGGGATTCCGGAAAAGATCTACGGCGCCCGCCAGGCCGGCATGCGCAAGGTGATCATCCCGGCCGAGAACAAGACGGACGTGCCCTCAGATGTGAAGGGAATCAGTGTGGTGCTGGCCTCCACCATTGAGGAAGTGATCCCTCATGTCCTGGGGCAACCGCAGAAGCGGCCGACCCCGGCGTCCTAACGCCGGGTCATCCCGTTTCCCCAGGTTATCCCCAGCAAATTTCGCCTAGTATCCCCCGAAATTGGCCCTTTACCCACAAGGTAATCAACAGCCCGAGTTGTGAATTTTAAGCAGTCATCCAGCCCGTACGCCTTGACAGGCGTACATTTGTTCGCGTACTATGCAATCGCCAGCACCGAACGGAGGTTCGCTGAGTGTCGATTCCCACTTCCTCCATTGAACGGGTTCCCCCTCAGAACCTGGAAGCTGAGCAGGGGGTGCTCGGTTCGATGCTGCTGGACCGCGACGCCATCGCGCGTGTCGTGGAACTCGTCCGCTCCATCGACTTCTACCGGGATGCCCACCGCCGCATTTACGACACCATTGCAGAACTGTTTGAGCGCGGGGAGCCCGTGGACCTCATCACCGTCACCGATCGCCTGCGCGACAAAGGGCAGCTGGATGACGTCGGGGGGGCGACCTACGTGACCGCGTTGCTCAACACCGTCGCCACCGCTGCCAACGTGGAATACTACGCCCGCATCGTGCTTCAAAAGTCGATGCTCCGCCAGCTCATTACGGCCGGGACCGAGATCGCCCACCTGGGGTTCGAAGGCGAGAATGACGTAGAACTGCTGGTCGATCGCGCGGAGAAGCTGGTCTACAGCATCGCCAACCGCCGCTTGATTCAGGAGTTTCTGCCGATTCGGGAGATCCTCAAAGAGAGTTTCGAACGCATCGACCGCCGCTACCAAGACAAAGGGACCGTCACCGGCGTGGCAACGGGGTTCACGGATATCGACCAGCTCACCAGTGGCTTGCAGCCTGCCGACCTGGTCATTGTTGCCGCGCGGCCGGCGATGGGGAAGTGCCTGAAGTACGATGCGGAGATCGTGGACGCGCGCACAGGAGAAGTCTGCACGATCCAGGAGATCGTGAGCCGGCGGACAGCACAGTTGTGGACGCTCGATGCGCAGGGGCGGCTGCACACAACGACCCCGTCGCAATTCGTCGATGACGGGATCAAGCCGGTGTACCGGGTGCGGACCGCCTCCGGGCGCGAGGTGGAGACCACGCGATCGCATCCGTTCCTGACCCCGTCCGGGTGGAGACCGCTCGCCGAGGTGGCGGTGGGGGACCTGATCGCGGTGCCCGCGCGTCTGGCGGTCTTCGGCGACAACGACTTGCCGGCCTATGAGGTGAAATTGCTGGCCTATCTGTGCGCAGAGACGATGCCGACCTCCCCGGGGCTCGCGCACGACTATGCCGACGCCGTTGCGGTCGGGGAAGCGATTCGCGCGGCGACCAAACCAGCCTCGCATCCTGCAGATAAATCAGCGTCGCTGCCGGCGGCTCCTACCTACCATCCGATCCGAGGTGCGGCGGTGCCGGAAGCCGTGGGCATGCTGCTGGCGCGCCATCGGGCGCTGGCCGGTCCCGCGCAGTCCCGGGCGATTCCTGGTCTCGTGTTCACGTTACCCCGCGCCAAGCTCGCACTCTTTCTCTCGCGGTTACTGGCATGCACGGGAGGCGTCGAGACCGAGCAGAGCGAGGAAAACGCCGCAGACATGCAGGTGGCCGTACGCTGCGCGGTGCCGTCGCCGCGAATGGCTCGACAGATACAACATCTGCTGCTGCGCTTTGGCGTCGCATCGACGGTCCAGGGAACCGCTCTTGCAGCCACGGGTGTGCACGCCCGCATGCTATTGCGCGAAGTCGGGGTCATGGGGTGGGAGCGGCTGCGGACCTGGGCGCGTCATGATCAGACCCAGTTGCTGGAGACTCCGGATATTCTGTGGGATCCAGTTGCGACCATCGAGTATACGGGCGACGTCCAAGTGTACGACCTCACAGTGCCCCAGACCCACAACTTCATAGCCGGCGACGTGTGCGTCCACAACACGACGTTTGCGATGAATATCGCGCAGCATGCCGCGATTCACTATCAAGTCCCGTGCGCCATCTTCAGCCTGGAGACGTCCAAAGAACAGCTCGTGCAGCGCTTCCTGTGCGCAGAGGCGGAGGTCGACGGCAGTAAGTTGCGCACGGGATTCCTGACCGACGCCGACTGGCCTAAACTGGCCCGGGCCATGGGCCGGTTGTCGGAAGCGCCGGTGTTCATCGACGACTCCGCCACCATTTCGGTAATCGAGATGCGCGCCAAGGCTCGGAAACTGAAGGCGGAGCACGGCTTGGGGCTGATCGTCGTGGACTATCTCCAGATGATCCAATCCTACAAGCGCACGGAGAATCGCACCCAGGAAATTTCGGAAATCGCGCGCTCGCTGAAGTCGCTAGCCAAGGAACTCGACATCCCGCTGATCGCGATCTCGCAGCTGTCACGCGCGGTGGAGGTGACCGGCACGAGGCGGCCGATGTTGTCACATCTTCGTGAATGCGTGACTGCTGATACAGTCGTCTGGGATGCCGATACGGGACGGCGGTGGACGGTTGGAGAACTAGCCGCTAGGCGAAGCTGGCCGCGGCTGCTGTCGCTAGATTCCCGTGGCAGACTCATCCCTGTTAGGCCAGCGAGTGTTTTTGAGAAGGGCGAAAATGAGGTTTTCGAGGTGAGAACCAGCACGGGTAGGCGGCTGAAAGCCACGGCTAATCACCCTGTTCTGACCCCTGACGGCTGGAAGAAGATCCATGAACTACGCCCCGGATCCCTTCTTGCTGCGGCTCGTCGCCTGCCTGTGTTCAACCGGGTGGGGGCAACCATAACCGCTGGTCGCGCCAAGGTTCTTGGTTATCTCATTGGGGATGGCAGTTATAAGCGCCATAATAGCGTCTCATTTTGTAGTTCTGATCGCCTTACGTATGAAGATTGTGTTGCAATTGCTGAGGGTGAATTCGGCATCGTCTCCAGGCATCGACCAGTAAGAGGGATTCCTGTAGCAGCGTTCGTTGCAATCTATCCGTACGCGGGTAGCGTAATGCGTGGCCGACGTTTCGGGAATCCGCTTAAGTCGTGGCTCCGGGAGTTAGGAGTAGAGGGACAAATTTGTTATACGAAACGGTTCCCGCACCAAATCTTCGACCAAGTCGATGATTCGGGCGCGCGGGCCTTGCTGCGGGCGCTATTTTCGACCGATGGATGCCTTACACGTCGCAGGTACCGGAACGGGACCTTTCTTTGGTCACTTCATTATGACACTGTGAGCCATGGGCTCGCGGATGACGTGCGCGACCTGCTATTGAGATTTAAAATCGTCGCGCAGATGAGCTCAGGATACAAGAGCAAGGTTGCAAGAGTGCCTATCTATCGGGTTTGCGTTGAGGACTCCCGCCATCTCGCCCGATTCTGTGAGCAAATCGGCATAGAGGGAAGAAAGCCGTTCCTTGTCGACGAGTGTGCCGCAGAGCTTGTAACTCGACGCTCCAAGTCCCAAGTTGATCGGTTGCCCCTCGCTGCGACTCGGGCACTGTGGGATCGGAAGGAGAGTCTGGGGCTATCATGGCGGGAGTTGGGTTTCAGACTTCAGACGGGGAAGACGCTGGACCGATCACGCGCTGCCATCTTGGCCGAACGCCTGAGGGCGAGTGACGTTCTGGAGCAGGCGACGAATGACATACTGTGGGATCGCGTAGTCGAAATCACACCAAGAGGTATCGAGCCAGTTTTCGATCTGGTCATGCCGGGCACGCATAACTTTATTGGGAACGGAATCGCCTGCCACAACAGCGGGGAGCTCGAGCAAGTCGCCGATCTTGTCCTATTTATTTACCGCGAAGACTACTACAACCCGGAGACCGAGAAGAAGAACATCGCCGAGCTCATCATCGCCAAGCACCGCAACGGCCCCATCGGGATGATAGAGTTGTTCTTCCACAAGGAGCACAGCCGCTTCGGGAACCTGGAAAAGCGGAGGGTCTAACGCACGCTTCCTCTTCAAGACCAGTCAGCGAGGAATGAAGCAAAAGATTATCGCGGCAAGGCCGTTGGAGCGAGGTGGCATAATTCTCCCCTACCAGCCTGCGCGACCGTCGAAAGCTCCGGCTTAGATACCGCGTCGCAAATCCTCTGCGGAATGTCGATTTTTGCGTCCCCGCGTTCGACGTATTAGTAGATCTCGAGAGCACGAGGAGGCAGGATGATGCGATTCATGGTGTTAGTCAAGGCCAACAAGGACTCAGAGGCGGGCATCCTTCCGAGCACAGAGCTCCTGACCGCGATGGGGAAGTTCAATCAAGAACTGGCGAAAGCCGGCGTGATGCTCGCGGGCGAGGGGCTCCACCCGAGCTCGAAGGGCGTACGCGTCAGGTTCTCCGGTGGGAAACCCACCGTGATCGACGGCCCTTTCACCGAGACGAAGGAGCTGATCGCCGGCTTCTGGCTCTGGGAGGTGAAGTCGATGAAAGAGGCGATCGAGTGGCTCAAGCGCGCTCCGTTCGGCGGGGGGGCCGAGGTCGAGATTCGCCAGGTGTTCGAGGCAGACGACTTCGGTCCTCAGTTCACTCCCGAGCTCCGAGCACAGGAGGAGCGCCTCCGCGCGCAGACGGCGAAGCGAGCGAAGCCATAATAGGCTAAACCAAAAGAGACGCGGCGATGCGATTCATAATCATCGTGAAGGCCACGAAGGACTCGGAAGCTGGCGTGATGCCTGAGGAGAGGGTGTTTGCCGCCATGGCGACCTACCACGAGGAGCTGCAGAAGGCCGGCGCGCTGCTCGATGCCTCCAGGCTGCAGCCGAGCTCCAAGGGCTGGCGCATCAAGTACTCCGGACAGAAGCGCACCGTGATCGACGGACCCTTTGCCGAGAGCAAGGAGCTCATCGCCGGTTACACACTCATCCAGGTGAAGTCCAGGGAAGAGGCGATGGCGTGGGCCAGGCGTTTCCCCAATCCCGCCAACCAGGAAGGCGAGATCGAGGTTCGCCAGCTGTTCGAGCTGGAGGACTTCGGACCCGAGCGAGTCAGTCGAACGCTTTGGGCAGGTGGGGGTCGGGACCTAGAAGGAGAAGTAGCATGAGAAGAGTCGTTGCGGGGCTGTTCATCTCGCTGCGCGGCGTGACAGCCTCGCGAGGGGAGTGAGTTGAAGAGGCTCAAGCTCGTAGGTTCGAAAACGACCAGCACAGGCGTGCTGATCGCTACCTACAAGCCTCGCTAGCCGTGACCACTTCCGATACACATCGTGCGATTGACGCAGTCTACCGGATCGAGTCCGCCAAGCTCATCGCTGGGCTGACGCGGATTGTGCGCGATGTCGGGCTGGCCGAGGATCTCGCCCAGGACGCGCTCGTCGCTGCGCTCGAGCAGTGGCCGGAGTCGGGCATCCCGGATAAACCGGGCGCCTGGCTCATGGCCACGGCGAAGCATCGTGCCATCGATCTCTGGCGCCGCAACACGCGGCTGGAACGCAAGCACGAGGAACTCGGTCGCGAATTCGAGATCCAACAAAAGATAGCTGCGATAGATCTGGACGCCGCAATTGATGATCCCGTCGGCGACGATCTCCTGCGCCTCATGTTCATCTGCTGTCATCCGGTGCTTTCGACCGACGCGCGGGTCGCACTCACCCTCCGCCTGCTCGGGGGCCTAACCACCGAGGAAATCGCGCGTGCCTTCCTCGTCCCGGTGCCGACCATCGCCCAGCGGATCGTCCGGGCCAAGCGGACCCTGACCGAGGCACGTGTTCCCTTCGAGATTCCTCACGGGTCCGACCTCGCCGCCCGCCTTGCGTCAGTGCTCGAGGTCATCTATCTCGTCTTCAACGAAGGCTACGCGGCGACCGCCGGTGACGCCTGGATGCGTCCTGAGCTCTGCGAAGAGGCGCTCCGTCTGGGGCGGATCCTGACCGGGCTTCTGCCAAAGGAGCCGGAGGTCTGGGGCCTCGTCGCGCTAATGGAGATCCAGGCATCGCGGCTAAGAGCACGAATCGACCCGTCGGGGGAGCCCATTCTCCTCCTCGAGCAAGACCGCGCTCGCTGGGATCAACTCCTCATCCGCCGCGGTCTCGCCGCGCTCGCGCGCACCGAGGAACTCAGCGGCGCACTCGGCCCGTACGCACTCCAGGCCGCGATCGCCGCCTGTCACTCGCGGGCGCGGACGCCGGCGGAAACAGACTGGGCGCGCATCGTCGCGCTCTACGATGCGCTCGCGCAGATCGCGCCGTCACCCGTGGTGGATCTGAATCGGGCTGTGGCCGTCGCTATGGCGTTCGGTCCGGCCGCGGGCCTGGAGCTCGTTGATGCGCTGACGTCGGAGCCGTCGCTGGAGGGTTACCATCTCTTGCCAAGTGCGCGCGGTGACCTATTGACAAAACTCGCCCGATTCGACGAGGCGCGTGCGGAGTTCGAGCGCGCGGCATCGATGACGCGAAACACCCGCGAGCGTCAGCTGCTCCTCGATCGCGCCGCCGCGTGCGCGCGGGGATCGGCGGCGCCACTCCGGTGAACCGGATAGAGTAGTGGAGGAGGCGAAGGGATGACCAAATCGAAAAATACCGCCCTGCTTATCCTGCGCTTGATTACTGCAGTCATATTCGTGCAGGCCGCCTATGCCAAGCTGATGTTTTGGTCCGGCACACCCGAGGGCATGCCCGCAGGCGTGGCGGCTATCATGAAGCTGCTCTCGATCGTTGAGCCGCTGGGCGCGACGGCGGTTCTCGTCGGATTTCTGACACCTTGGGCTGCCAGTGGGCTTGCTATCATCCTGGTCGGGGCAATCTACGTCACGCAGTTCATCATGCAGATCGGTTTTGCGACGCCGACCGCGCCGGGCTGGAATTTTCCATTTGCGGTCCTTGGCGGCTGCATCGTGCTCATCGCGTTCGGAGCCGGCGGCTGGTCAGTAGATGCGAAGCTGGCTCGCCGATAAGAGAGAATGCTCTCTGCCGTCTGGAACCGGGTGAGGGTATCAATCCCCGGAGCGAGCTAGTTCGTCCGCGACCGTGTCCATCAAAGGCGCAAGCGTTTCGTAATCGAACGAGAACTTCGCGCCAGCCGCTTCAAACAAGCGCGGCAGCGGTCTGGATCCGCCTAACGCCAAGGCCTGCCAGTAGCGCTCCACGGCCTCGCGGTGGTTGCTGAGGCTGTGCACCCAGATCTGCAACGCACCAGTCTCGGCGATGCCATATTCGATGTAGTAGAAGGGACTCAAGAACAGGTGTAGCTGGCGGTGCCAGGCGAAGTCCAGCGCTTCCTGGTATCCCGACCAGTCGACGACAGGGTTGAACCGCCGATATGTGTCGCCCCACATCCGCCGTCGCTCATCTCGAGTGTGGGTGGGGTGGGTGTAGACCCAGTGCTGGAAGGCGTCGATCGTGGCGACCCACGGCAGGATGGTGACCGCATCTTCCAGGGTAGCGCGCACCGAGCGCTGATAGTCGTCGGGATTCCGATAGAAGACGTCCAGGTGGCGCGAGGCCAAAAGCTCCATGGACATCGAGGCAACCTCGGCGAACTCGTACGGCGTCGTGCGATAGTGAATCAAGGGTTGCTCGCGGGACGCGAACGTGTGAAACGCGTGCCCGCCTTCGTGCAGCATCAGGCGGATATCGTCGTCACGGCCGACGGCGTTGCCGAAGATGAACGGCCATCGCTTCTCATGTAGAGTGCTCTGGTAGCCGCCGGGAGCTTTCCCTTTGCGGCTATCCAGATCCAGCAGTTTCTCCTCCCACATGAAGTGAAACAGGTCTCCCAGGGACGAGTCGACCCTCCGGAACACCTCCTCAGTGCCGGCGATCAGCTCAGCCATCGTGGCAAACGGCCGCAGTGGCGGTCGGTGGCGGGGATCCACGAGCACATCCCACGGCCGCAGGCGATCGACACCGAGGAGGCGCTGGCGGTGTTCCAGGATCTGGCGGACCAGCGGGACGGTGGCGCGTTCGACCCCGGCGTGGAAGCGAAAACAGTCCTCGGGGGTATAGTCAAACCGCCGTCGACGTCGAAACGCGTAGTCCCGATAATTCTCAAAGCCGGCGTTGACGGCGATCTGGGTCCGCAGGGCCACCATCTTGTCGTACAGATCCTCGAGGGCGTCCTTGTCCTGAAGCCGCCGGGCGGTGACCAGTTCCCAAACCTCCTGGCGCACGGAGCGGTCGGGTTCTTCCAGGTGTTTGGCCGCCTGGGGGAGCGTGAGTTCCTCGCCGTGGTAACGGACGGTCATCGCGCCGGTGCGTTTCTGGTAGTCCTTCATGAACAGCGCATCCTGGGTTTCCAGAGGGACGTTGGCGTCCCGGTAGAGGGCCACGTCGTTCTCCACGATGCGGTCCATCACTCCATAGAGGGCCATTGGCAGAAGCCGACGGTACGGCATGGCGAGGTAGAGAGTTTCTAGCGCATGCCACTGCGGCTTCACCCTGGGCTCGATGTGCTCGATGAACTCCTGGTAGGCGGCCTCCCGCGCCGCGTCGTCCGTCTGCCTGGTCATCGCAATGTAGCGCGTCGCGCGCTCTTCGGCGATCGCGGCCGACAGTTCCGAGATGTCGGCCAGCCACGCCTCCAACTCCTCCACTGAGGTGATGGCCCGCTCCCGTAGCGCGCCAAACAGCGGTTCGATCTGCGCCCAGTCGCCCATGTCCGCGTCCCGGGGAACGAACTCACGGGGAAAAGCCCGGCGCGGGTCAACCTGCACTAGGTTTTGCACTCTGGATCTCCTCCGACTGCCCTGAGGGGTTGTGCACGCTTGAAGCGGTAACAGTCATAGTTGCAGACGCTGCGGGGGAAATCCTCCTGCGTCGACCGAATATCGCCGCATGCATGTTCGCCTCGCGGCCCTCGCTGCCGGGATCGGTGTGGTCCTGGCGGTGCCGCCGGCCGCGTTCGGTGGTGCGGCCCCGCAACTCGTCCTGTGGATGGAACCCTCGGCGAATCTGCCCACGCTGAGCACGCGCGCGGGCGTGGCCGCCGCCCTCGATCGCGCGAAGGCAGCCGGGGTCACCGTTGTAATCCCCGAAGCCAAGACCGCCTGGGGGTTCGTCACCTACCGCAGCGAGTTCGCACCCTCCATCGGTTCGTCGACGATTTCGCGGCCGTATCCCCCGGAGTACGCCGCGCCCGCGACATGGTATCCCGCCGACTACGACATGCTGCAGGTGATCATCGAAGAAGCGCACGCGCGCGGGCTGCAGGTTCACGCGGCTGTGAACGTCTTCGGCGAGGGCTACAATCCCGCCCAGGTCGGGACCCTCTTCGCGCATCCGTCCTGGCAGGCGCAGCATGCGAGCTTCGTGTTGGGCGTGGTCCCCTCATCGCAAGTCGGACAGATCGCCTTCGCCAACCCGGCCCTACAGGAGGTCCAGCTCTACGAACTGGCGATCATCGGCGAGATCCTCCAACACTACGCCGTGGACGGCATTGTGCTGGATCGGCTCCGCTATCCTGACATTACCGCTGACGTCTCAGATGACAGCCGTCAGCGTTTTGAACAGTGGCTGGGGCATCCAGTGGCGCACTGGCCGGATGACGTCGTACAGGTCGAGGACTACCGCACCCTCCCCGGTCCTCTCTCCCCTCAGTGGGCAGCGTGGCGCGCCAGCATTATCCAGAAGTTCACATACGCCGCCTCCGTTGTGGTGCGCAGGATGCGGCCGGACGTGGCCTTTGCCGCATACGTCGGGGGCTGGTATCCACTCTATTGGAACGAGGGCGTCAACTGGGCTGCTCCGGATGCTCCCCTGCCGATTTCCTGGGCCACGCCCCAGTGGCGGGAGGCCGCGATCGCACCCTACTTCGACTACCTGATGGTGGGGTTGTACTATCCGGAAATCTCGTGGGTGGATGCCGTGCGCGAACACCTTCCGGTGTGGGCCAGCATCGAGGGCGGAGCGTACATGGCGCGGACGCTGACGGCGGGAGCCACGACCCCGGTGGGCAGCTTGCTCTTGCCCATGTACGAGGGGCAGCCAGAGGTGTTTCGTGCGGCGCTGCGCAGCCTGCGCCGGCAGAGCGGCGGCGTCATGCTATTTGATCTCGTGTTCGTGGAGCGTTACGGCTGGTGGGATCTCCTGCGACCCTAAACGTCAGGGCTGCACCTTCAGCGAGGCGATCATACCGGCCTCTCGGTGCCCCGCCAGATCGCAGTAGATCGTGTGCGCGCCGGCCCGGAGCGTCACCGTCAGCTTCTCCGTCTTTCCCGGCAAGATCGATGCGATCTTGCCGACCGTTTTCTTGGCAGGGTCGTCTATGAGGAAGGTGTGCTCGATGGATCCGGTGTTTGTGACATCGAACTCCACCGCGCCCGGCGGCACCGTGATCTGCTTGGGCTCGTAGGCGAACTCAAAGGCCTTCACCTTGACTATCCGCGGCGCGGCCGCTGTGCCCCAGCGGGGCGAGAGCGCGAGGCCCACAACCAGAAGTCCTACTGCTAGTAGTGCGGCGCGTGATCGCTGTGTCATGGTCGTATCGTCAGGGGGTGTCCGATCACCGCGTTGAACAAGTACCCCAGCTCATTGAAGGGCACCGTGGCAGGCTGCCGGTTTCCCTGCTCGTCGGTCGCCCGGGCCCGTAAGCTGTAGCTTCCGGGCTTCGCCTCCCACTCGAAATCCCACCGCACCCAAGCGCGGGGGATGTTGGGCTCGCGCAGCGTCGCCGTTTGCCACGTGATGCCGCGGTCGACGCTGTATTCCACGCGGGTGATCTTGCCAAAGGGCGACCAGGAGCGCCCGCGGATGGTCCGACGGCCCGCGGGCAACTCGCCATCCCAGGGCACCTCGAAGGCACTTTTCGGACTCTGGGTTGTCAGCACGGGACCCTTGGCTGGTGGGACGGGGGCGTAGTCGGGCCCGATGAGCACGTAGTTATCCGTATTCCACGGGGTGAAGAGCGGTTGCTCGGAGACCTCCAGGCGTCCGACCCATTTGACGTTCGCGACTCCTACCCAACCCGGAGCAAGCACGCGGACCGGGAAGCCGTGGTCGGGTGGCAGCGGCGATCCGTTCATGGCGTAGACGAGCAATGTATCGTCTTCGAGAGCCTTGGCGATCGACATCGGTCGGCGGACACGCAGTTCGTCCAGGCCTTCGGGCATGACATCTCGGGCCGTCTGCTTGAGCCCGGCGCGGTCCAAGACCTCTCGCAGGGGCACGCCCGTCCATTCGGCGACGCCGATCGCGCCGAGTTTCCACTGAGTGCCGGAAGCACGCTTTCCGTAGGCACCCTCAAAGAAGCTCCGGCCGTTCCCCGCGCACTCCACGTAGCGAATGACCGACGTCTCCGGCAGGCTCAAGATGTCGTCATAGCTGAGCTCCAGCGGGCGGGAGACACCCGAGCCCTCGACTTTGAGCCGCCATGTGCTGGCCTCGATGCGGGGCGTGCGGCTGTGGTCCCGCACAAAGAAGAGCTCGTTGGGGACGAGATACCCGCGCCCTGCCATGTTCTCCCACCGCATCTCCTTGTTGCTGGCGAAATCGTAGAACCACTCTGGGGGCGTCGGTTTGACAATCAGATCAGCGGGCGCGGCTTGACTCCCATTTCCTGCGCGTCCGAGCGTGTCAGCGGCTGCCAGCGCCGCTGCGCTTGCGGCGAGCTGCAGAAAGCGCCGGCGGGAGACCCCTAGCGCGTGAGCTCGATGCCACGCAAGTTCGTCAGCGCGTGTCTGGAGGTAGAGGGCCTCATCACGCAGGTCATCCTGTTTCATAGCACGCGCCTCCTGACCGCTGTGACATGCGCTCGTCGTCTCGAGGGTACCTCGACATTCGGTCCGCGCGGCGCGAGGTCCTGTGCGGGATCGGCTACTGCTCCTGGGCGATTCCCATGAGATGCATGCCGCTGTCGACGAAGATGGTATTGCCGGTTACCGCACGCGAGAGGTCGCTCGCCAAAAACACAGCAACATCGCCGACCTCCTCTTGGGTCACATTTCTGCGGAGGGGCGCCGTCTGCTCGGTCAAATCGCGCAATTTGCTGATGCCCTTCACCGCGCTGCTCGCCAGCGTCTTGATTGCGCCCGCCGAGATCGCGTTCACTCGGATCTGACGGGGTCCGAGCTCCGAGGCCAGGTAACGGACCTCCGTCTCGAGAGCGGCCTTCGCGACCGCCATCACGTTGTAGCCGGGGACGACCCGGTTGACGGCGTTATAGGTCATGGAGAAGATGCTGCCGCCCCCGGCGGCCGCGAGGAGCGGGGCGGCATGGCGGGCGACGGGGATCAGCGAGTACGCGCTGATGTCCAGGGCGAGGGCGTAGCCGCTGCGGGAAATCTCTGGGAACGGGCGCGCGAGATCCTCGCGGGTGGCAAACGCGATGCAGTGCGCGACGGCGTCCAGGCGGCCCCAGCGGTCCTGCAGGCCGGCAAAGACGGCTTGGACCTGCTCGTCGTTTTGCACATCGCAAGGGAACGTGGGAAACGTGGCGTGTCCGCCGATGGTGTCGAGCAAGGCGTCGAGGTTCTCTTTCAACCGCTCGCCCTGGTAGGTGAACGCCAAGGTGGCCCCTTCACGGTGAAACGCGCTGGCGATGCCCCAGGCGATGCTGCGCTGGTTGGCGACGCCCATGATCAACGCTTGCTTGCCCTTGAGCAGCACACCTCTTCCTCCTCAACGTGCGCCCGCGCGGGGAGGGACCTCCGGATTTACCCCAATGCCTCGCGGGCCCGCTCGTCTGACTTGCGGATGTAGCGCATCAAACCCAGGACACTTTGCCGGACCGGCATGATGACCTCGTAGCGCGCCCGCGCACCCGGCCCGTCGCGGCGCGCGATCGCCTGGAGAGCATCCTCGCGCGCGCGGGCGATGATGCTGGTCTCGTCCTCGCCGGCGGCCATGGCGTTTTGCACAAAGTGCAGGTTCTGGTGGAGACTGTCGTCGAGTTGAGCCAGGATGTCGTCTACTGCGTTGTGGGGGCCAAAGTGCGTGAGCAGCAAGCGTTTGGAACGGAGCCCGCGCACTTTCTGCAGCGAGTGCTCCCAGGCCGGGATGTCTAGTTCCGGCGGCGGCGTGGGAGCCCGCACGTAGTGCGAGCCAGGAAGCGCCACCCCCGCGAGATCTCCAGTGAAGAGATCTCCGGTGGTGCGATCCCAGTAGACGTGGTGATGCCGCGCGTGGCCTGGGGTATCCACGGCGGCCAGTCGGCGTCCGCCGAGCTGGACGGTCTCGCCATCTGCGAGCGCGCGGACCCGGTCAGCGGGAATGGGGATGACCTCGCCAAACAGCCGGCCCATGTCCTCGCCGTACAGCCGGGTCGCACTCGCGACGAGCTTGGTGGGATCGATCAGGTGAGGAGCTCCGATCGGATGCACGTACACCTGCAGGTGCGGGAACCGCTGCACGAGTGCGCCAGCGCCGCCTGCATGGTCGAGGTGGATGTGCGTGACGGCGATCGCCTGCAAGGCGGCGGGATCGAGGCCCGCCTCCCGCACACCGGCCAGCAAATTCTCCACCGTCGCGGTGGGACCCGTCTCCACCAATGCGGGCTGCGCGCCCAAGATCAAGTAGGCGCAGTCGACTTGGGCGGTGTTGTCGTAGTTGAGGTCGATGACGACGAGGTCATCGGCGATTTTTTGAATTCGGCTCATCTACTCATTCGGGTGATGCGGCACGACTCTATGCCGCCGATGCCCACACCACGATACTACAGCTCCTCCGCGGATGCACGACCACCCCCTGCTGCGGCACCTGGGTGCATGTCGACGGCGGTCTGCACTGTCGCAGGAATCATCCGGGGGAATTCGAAGACTACAGGACCGTCCACTCTCTGGGCGGGCTCCCTACGCTAAAGGAGGCTATCGCCGTGCGAATCAGGTTTGTGCTTGCCATGGTGGTGATCGGGACACTGCTTGGACCCCAGATGTCGTCGCGTGCCGCTACAGCAGCGGACACACTGGTGTACGTGAATGACATCAGCGACATGATTTCCCTTGATCCGGCGGTGGCCTACGAGTTCAGCGGGATCCTGGCCGCGACGAACATTTACGACACCCTGGTCGCGTTTGAAGGCGAAGACTTGACCACGCTCAAGCCGCGGCTGGCGCAGTCGTGGTTCATCCGCGACAACGGAAGCCGGTGGGCGGTCACGCTCAAACTGCGGCCGGGGGTCAAGTTCAGCACCGGCCGTCCGGTTACGGCCAAAGCGGTCGCGTTCTCCTTTGACCGCGTCATCGCCTTGAACAAGTCCCCGGCCTTCCTGTTCAAAGAGGTCGCCGGGATGAATGAAGGCGACACGATTCCCGTCGGGACGGACACGGTCGTGGTGAGCCTCCCGAAGACGGCGAGCCCGCAAGCCTTCCTCTCCGTCCTCACGTTCACGGTCGCCGCTATCGTGGATCCCGACGAAGTGATGGCGCATCAGGTGGGAACTGATCGTGGAGAGGCGTGGCTGCGGAATCACTCCGCGGGCACCGGGCCCTACACGCTGGACCGATGGGATCCGGAGTCGCGCGTGGTGCTCGTGGCCAATCCTAACTACTGGGGGCCGAAACCCAATCTCCCGCGCGTGATCATCTCGCATGTGCCCGAAAGCAGCACGCAAAAATTCCTGCTGGAATCGGGTGATGCGGACATCGCGGCCGATCTGTCCCCCGAGCAGGCGCGCGATCTGGCCACCAAGCCCAACGTCGCCGTTCAAAAGGGCAAGCTGTTGCAGCTCGTATACATCGGGATGAACGCCAAACTCCCTCCGCTGGATAATCCGAAAGTCCGGGAGGCTATTCGCGCCAGCATCGACTATGACGGGATCATCCGCAACCTGCTGCGGGGAGAAGCGCGTAAAGTCCAGACCATCGTCCCCGAAGGCCTCTTCGGCTTCAACCCCTCCGCGCCGTTCCAGCAGGATATCGCCCAGGCTAAGCGGCTGTTGCAAGAGGCCGGGAAAGGCGAGGGGTTCTCGATTGAACTGTTGGTGCCCACCGGACCGGCTCCCGGCGGGGTGAAGTGGGCGGACCTCGGGGCGAAAGTCCAAAGTGACCTAGCGCAGGTGGGCATCAAGGTGGAGATCAAGGAGACGGCGCAGGCGCAGCTGTTGAACGTCTACCGAGCCCAGAAAGGGCAGATGGTGATGATCTTGTGGGGACCGGACTTCCCTGATCCGGACGGGAATGCTACGCCCTTTGCCGACTACGACGCAAAATCGCTCGCGTGGCGGAACCAGTACAGCGATGCCGACGCCGCCAAGCTGGCCAAGCAGGCCGCCCTGGAACCGGACCTCATGAAGCGTCAGGCGCTGTACCGCCAGCTCACCGAAAAAGTGCTCCACGAGGGTCCGTATGTGATTCTCTATCAACCGCTGAAGCGGTTTGGGCTGCGCGCGAACGTGTCTGGGTTTGTCTGGAACCCGATGGCATTTGCTGAGTTCCGCACCGTCAGCAAGTAGGATGTGAGTCGTTACGTCCTAACGCGGATTGCCTCCACGGCTCTCGTGCTCGTGGGGGTGTCCGTGTTGACGTTCTTCATCGCCCATGTAGTACCGGCCGATCCGGTCCTCGCCGCGCTGGGCCAGCACGCGCGGGAGGACCAGATTCAGGCGTACCGGCACGCGTACGGACTGGATCAGCCGGTGCTCGTGCAATACGTGCAATACATGCGCCGGCTGGCCGGCGGTGACCTCGGGCTGTCCATCCGCACCCGGCGGCCTGTCGCCTACGACCTCGCTGAATTCCTGCCCGCCACCGTGGAGCTGGGCAGTACCGCGTGGTTGATCGCTCTGGCTCTGGGCATTCCGGCCGGAATCCTGTCGGCCATCTACAAGGATCGCCTCGCCGACCACCTCGTCCGGATCGCCGCGTTGGCGGGCGCGGCCATGCCGGTCTTCTGGCTGGGACTTCTGCTGCTGGGGTCCCTGTACTACCGGTTACACTGGCTGCCTGGTCCGGGCCGCCTCGATCTGTCGATTGTTCCGCCTCCGCCGCGCACCGGCGTGCTGCTCATTGATAGTCTGCTGGCCGCCGACGGCCCCGCGTTCGCGAACGCTTTACGGCACTTGGTCTTGCCAGGGCTGACCTTGGGACTCTTTTCCACCGCAGTGATCGCGCGGATGACGCGGTCGGCCATGCTGGAAGTCCTTAATCAGGAGTACATTCGCACCGCGCGGGCGAAGGGGCTGACCCGCCTCCGCGTCATCATGCACCATGCCTTGCGCAATGCGATGATTCCCACCCTGACGGTCATCGGTATCTCGTTTGGCAATTTGCTTTCCGGTGCGGTCCTCACCGAGACGGTGTTTGCGTGGCCAGGGTTGGGCCGGTACGCGACGGCCTCTGCGGTCAGCCTCGATTTTCCCGCGGTCATGGGGGTCACGTTGGTCGTGGCCGTCTTCTACACGCTCGCGAATCTCGTCGTCGATCTCCTCTATGCGAGGGTGGATCCGCGCATCCGCTATGAGTGAGCCATCCGTAGCGCCGGTCCGTCCCCGGCCGCTGCGATGGCGCACGTTCGGCCGCAACCCGCTCGTGGTGCTGGGGACGGCGATCGTGCTGGTGTTTGCGGTTGCTGCGCTCGCGGCGCCGTTGCTGGCCATACGATCGCCGCTGGCCCAGCTGCTCGATGAGCGTCTGACCCCGCCCGGAGCAGGCAGCCCGCTGGGATTGGATCAGCTCGGGCGCGACATCTTCAGCCGCTTGCTCTTTGGCGCACGGATCTCCCTGCTCGTCGGGCTGGTCGTCGTGGCGTTGGCCGGCGTGGTAGGCACACTGGTCGGGGTCATCGCCGGCTTCGCGGGCGGGTGGGCCGATCACGTCCTGATGCGCATCACCGATGTCTTTTTCGCGTTTCCCTCGTTGATCTTGGCCATGGCGATTGCGGCCGCGCTGGGCCCCAGCCTCACTCATGCCATGGTGGCGATTGCTGCGGTGACCTGGCCGGTGTACGCTCGCCTGAGCCGCGCGCAGACGTTGGTCCTCAACCGGCTGGAGTTTTTGGACGCGGCCCGCGCGATGGGAGCCCCGGATCTGCGCATCGTGTTGCGCCACATCCTCCCCAATGCGCTGGCACCGCTTGTTGTACAGGCGTCGTTTAACATGGGCGAGGCGATTCTCATCGCGGCGGGGTTGAGCTTCATCGGCTTCGGTGCGCAGCCGCCCACCCCGGAGTGGGGTGTCATGGTCAGCGAAGGACGCGACTATATCACGACGCAATGGTGGGTCCCGACGTTTCCTGGACTCGCCATCCTCCTGGCGGTGACGGGATTCAACTTGCTCGGGGACGGGATCCGGGACGTCCTCGACCCGCGGTTGCGTCGGCCCGTTTAGTCTGCGGCGCCCCCCGAAGGTCTGCTGGTGTGGACGATCCAGTCGGCCGAGGCGCCCACGAGTTCCCGCATGATGTCCGCAGGGGCGCGACCGCGAACGCGCAGGGCGTGATCCGCCCCGTCGACGGCGTGCAGGGTGGCCGTCGGTAGGCGGGCCAGCGTTCGCTGCAGCAGGTCGGGCTGCGCAAACGCGTCGCGGGTCCCTTGCATGAACAACATCGGGATTTTGATGGTGTAGAGGTGTTTGTCCCGTAGCCGGTCGGGTTGACCCGGAGGGTGCAGAGGGTAACTGAGGAAGACGAGTCCTGCCGCAGGAGTGCCGCTGGCGACGATGTGGGAGGCGATCCGCCCGCCCATGGAGCGGCCGCCGAGGAAGAGCGTCTGGGCGCGACGCCTCACCTGATCAGCCACGGCACGGTAGCAGTCTTCCAAAACCGCCTGCCGGTCCGGTACCTTGCGCCGGTCCTCTGTATAGAGGAAGTTAAACCGCACGGCGCCGATGCCCACCTGGGCGAGTCCGTCGGCATATGTGACGAGGTCTGGAGTATCCAGGGTCCCGCCTGCCCCGTGCCCCAGGACCAGGTAGACTCCGCCGTGCGCGGGATGATGCCAGGCTGCGGACACCGTGCCCCCGTCCCACGTGATCCGAGAACGTTCAGAGGGCATCGATGGCGACCCCGCGCCGAAGAACTGGGGTGGGTTAGGCGCGAACCTCCTGCCTCTGGAACAGCACGTAGCTCCCCGCAAACAGCAGTAGCAGACCCGCGACTAATCCTGTGAACTGCGGCCAGGCTAACAAGAGGCTCTGGCCCACCGGGAGCGGAGTTCCGAGCACCGCGCCCTCCAGCTGTGTGATGAAGATGGGCCCCAACGAGCGGACCGCAGGGTTCAGTAGCGCCAGGACAATCTCCGCAAACAGCGTGTTCGGCGACAGTCGCGACAAGAACAGACTGAGACGAATGTGGGCCAACGTTTCCGACGGGCTCCCCGAGTACGCGGGGACGGCGGCGGCACTAATCACTTGCACTACCATGTCCCAGAAGATGGCGAAGAACAGCCACACGGCGATGGCCGCCAGGGCCGAGGTCGCAGTTTGGCGGAAGATCACGGACAACGCGATGGCCAACGCCAGCCAGATCCCCGCATACGCCCACGCCGTCAGCAAGAACAAAAGCCCGCGGGCCACCTCCTCCACGCCGGGAACCACGCCCAGCACCAGCAGACCCATTCCCGTGACCAACAGCCACAGGGCGAGCAGGCTGACCCCCAGCGTGAACATCGCCGCGAGGAACTTCCCTAAGAGCAGTGCGTCGCGGTAGATCGGCTGCGACAAGACGCGGCTGAGGGTGTGCCGGTTGTGTTCTCCGTTGATCGAGTCGAACCCGAGCGCAATGGCGGCGAGCGGGAGGAAGAACCCTAAGAAGGCCACAAACGACGGCAGCGGATCCTGGGCGGTGGTGAACAGCTTCAAGTACAAGTACGGGTCTTCGGCCACCGAGGCTTTCAATTGACGCACGGCCCCGTAGGTGGCCCCTAGCGCCGTGAGGAAGATCAGGCCCTCGAGCAGCTGCATGCGCACGCTGCTGAGGTGGTCTGCGAGTTCTTTCATCACGACGGCCCAGAGCCCCGTCCAGGGAGAACCTTCACGTCTCACGCCCCACCTCCTGGAAGTACCGCGTGTAGACTTCGTCCAACGATGGCCGCTCGAGTGTCAGGTTCACCAGGTCCGCCCCTTTGCCCACGACCCGGCGGGCGACCTCGGCCCGGCAGTCCGCCTGCGCCTCCAACGTAAATGATCCGGGCCGCTCTTCCACCAGGTTGCGGACGCCGGGGATCCCGCGCAGGACAGGCTCCACGCCATCGGGCCGCAGGACCTCCACGCGGATGCGATACGCGCCGCCGAGCACGCGGTCGGCCAGGCTCTCAAACGTTCCTTCCAGCACCATCTTCCCCTGGCGAAACAGGCCCACGCGGTCGCAGACGGCTTGGACTTGGTGCAGCAGGTGTGAGGATAAGAGCACGGTGATGTCCTGCGTGCGCAATTCGCGGATCAGGCTTAAGAACTCCATGGCCGCCTCGGGATCCAGGCCGGCCGTCGGCTCGTCCAGGATCGCGATCTCCGGGCGCTTCAGCAATACCTCCGCCAAGCCGAGGCGCTGGCGCATGCCGCGGGAGAACGCGCCTGTGCGGCGGTCGAGCACCTTGCTCAGTCCGACGCGAGTGAGGACCTCCGCGATGCGCCCTTCCGTCTCCGCCCGAGGGAAGCCGTTGAGCCGGGCGGTGTAGCGCAGATTCTCCTGCGCGGTGAGCTCGTCATAGAAGCCCACGGAATCCGGCAGGTAGCCGACTCGTCGCTTGACCTGGAGCGGGTTGCGCGACGGGTCGTGCCCCAGCACGCGTACACTACCTCTCGTCGGGTCGGTCAACCCCAGGAGCATGAGGATGGTCGTGGTCTTGCCCGAGCCATTAGGTCCCAGCAGGCCGAACACCTCGCCGCGCGAGAGGGTCAGGTTCAGCCCCTCGACCGCGACGACCGGCCCGTAGTGTTTCGTGAGGTCTTGGGTCTCAATGACGGTCGTCATCGCCGCCCATACCGGTTCACCGCGAACGTGACCACGCCTAAAGCGACGGCGACCAGCAGCACCCCGACCAGCCCCCACAGCGTCGAGGTCTGCACGGTGATGCGAAAGTCCGCAGAGGACGACACATCGCCGGCGTTGGCCGAGATTGGGAGCATGTAGTCGCCGGTGAGAGCTTTCTGAGATGGTTTGATGGACGCGGTTACCTGAGATTGGTCGTTGGCGGGAATCTCGTCAATCTTGTCCGGAGTAAACTTCACTTCCCATCCGGACGGCTCGGAGGCAGACAGCGAGACATTCCGGGCCGGGGCGCTCCCCGTGTTCTTGATCACGAGTTTGAGGGGGGTCGCGCTTCCCGCCGTCGCGCGGCCGGAGAGCCGATCATCCGGGGTCGTGACGCGCAGTTCGGGGCGACCCGTAATTTCGAGGCTCAGCTTCAAATCTGCGCTGGTCTCCCCTCCGCGGGCCCGAACGGTGAGCGGGTAGGTGCCGGCGCTCACTTTGGGAGGGATTGTTACCTGCGTATCGAGGTCTCTCGACTCCCCGCCTTTGATCGGAAAGCTCGCGACTTCTTGACCCATCGTTGTAAACGTCACTCGAAACCCGGGTGGCGTCTCAGTGTCCAGGTTCACGAGGATCTCTTGGTCGCTTTCATTTCTCAGCGTGAGGCGATACCGGAAGCTCGACGTGGGCGCCCCGCGCAAGACCGGGAGTTCCGCGTCCAACGACAATCGACGCGGCAGGACGCTGCCCAAGGTCAGTTTCAGCGACAAAGTGGCCGACGCGCTCTGGCCGCTGGCTACGATTTGCACGTCGTACTCGCTAGCCTTGGTCCCCTTGGGCGGCTCCAGACGCAACGTGACCGAACTGTCCTGGTCGGGATCCACGAACACCGACTCCACGACACGGCCAGCACCCAGGAACGTGGCCTTCCACCCGCGGGGCAGGGTGGGAACCCGCAGCGTCACAGTCTGCGGGGGAAGTCCGAAGTTTTTTACCGTGAGGGTGATGGAGAGCGACTCGCCCAGACGGGCGGATTGCGACGGGAACGGAGTGGAGATGCGCAAGCCCTGGAACGCGGCCCACGCCGGCAGGGAGCCGACGCCGAGAAGCGCTGCTGCGACCAACATGACGACGCGCACACGGACCATCAGTGACCTCCTAGAAGATGAGAATATGACAATGCCACCACACGAGGGTCTCCGGGTTGAAATTGTAACACCGGCCCGCGGGTTGAAAAGGCCGGATTGGCGATTCCGCTGACGTAAGCGACTGGGGGACCGAGACAAGTTCCCCTGGCGACACATCACCCCGTGGGATGGGTCCAGGGGGTGGCGGGTGCCCGTCTGGTATCCTAAGGAGGTGCCAGTGGCGGGATGACGGCGTTAGGGAGATCGGTGCGAGGCCGCGGTGGGGGATCTCAGCTTCGGACTGTCAACGCTGGTGACGTTGCTGGCGATGGTTGAGCCGGTGGGCGTCGTGCCGGTGTTTTTGGCGTTGACCCCGGCTGCGTCGCCGCAGGCTCGCCGGCGCATTGCGTGGCGCGCGGTAGTCGTCGCCTCGGCCATCATGGCCCTCTTTGCGGCCGCGGGGCCCGCCTTGCTGCGAGCGCTGCGCGTCTCGATTGAGGCGTTCCAGATTGCTGGCGGGGTGTTGCTATTCTTGATCGCGGTGGACATGCTGTTTGCACGGCGGTCCGGGACGCGCGAGACGCCAGAAGAAAGTGCTGATGCGCTCGCGCGCCAAGACGTGAGTGTGTTCCCGCTCGCGATTCCCCTGCTCAGCGGGCCGGGAACCATCACGGCGACCCTGCTGTTAGTCGGGAACGCCGGCGGCGATCCCCGCAAGATCATGATGCTCGTGGCCGCGATGGGCGTCACGATGGTCGCGACCCTGGGCGTGTTGATTGGGGCGGAGCCGGTGCGCCGCGCGCTCGGCGTGACGGGGATCAACGTCTTCACCCGCGTCATGGGGATTCTGCTGTCGGCGCTGGCCGTGCAAATGATCCTCAATGGATGGCGGGGGATCGGGAAGTGAGCGCGCGATTGATCGCCGGCCTAAGCGATCGCGTCGATCGGGATCGGCAGGGTAATCTGCAGGGGTGAGGGAAATCTAGCGACGACGATGGCGACATGGGAAGTAGGGTCTGCGAGAATGAGCCAGCGGGAGCCAGCCGGGACGGAGATGCTCCGCGTCTTCGCCGCCGGGCTGTTGGTTGCCCTCGTGGCATGGGCGCCGTACTCGGTCTTACGAAGCGGGCCCCCAACGGTCACGCAGCAGGCCGAGGTCCGCGAAGGCCCGTCAGAAGCGCCGCCCGCGGTTCGACTGGCACGCCCTGTGGTCACCGCACCGTCGCAGGGTCTGGCGGGAGTACCCGCAGGACGAATTGTCCTAGCCTTTGGCCGGTTCGAACGTCGCGCGGCCGCGCAGGCACGGGCCCGGTTGGTGCGCAGCAAGGGATACGTCGCGCGGGTCGTCCAGACAAGCGCGGCCTATCTGGTCGTGAGCCGGCCGTACCGTAATCATGCGGAAGCGCGGTTCTGGTCTGGGATCTTCGGTAGGCTGGGTCTGCAAGTGACCACGGTGACGCGGCTGGAAGCCGTTGTCCCCCACGTGACTGCCTTTGATGCTCCGGCTGCGGATTGGCGGAGGACAAAGGCGCGGTCTTTTGTTGTTCCTGCGTAGAGAGCCACAGGGCCGCACCTAGCCAGGCGCACGTTCCCCCAGTGGCATTGGCCACGCGTCGTCTTTCTCGTCTGCGTCCTTCTCCCGCGCAAGGGAGTCTTCGACGAGGAGCAATCCGCCTTCACCGCCGTCGATCGACTCTGAGGAGCGCGTCCAATACGCGGGGCCATCGGGTGGGAAAAAAGGAACCGGACGGGAGTCGAACCCGTCGCTCCGAGCACCTGTTCACTATCAGGGCCAGGGTGCGCCCCTACACTACGGTTCCGTTCGGCAGCCCCGCCGGAGAGAAAATGCCGCTCCAGCAGTGTTTAACGGCTTCCCCCCACCGCGTCCTTTCGGCGCTCCGCCAGTTCCCGAACTTTCTTGAGGGTGTGGCTAAATGGCTCCATCCCTTTGGTCATGGCATCTCGATGGTCGGGTGAAATCTGTCCGATCGCTCTGTGTATGAACTTGAGACGTGTCACGCCGCCTTCCGCCGTCAGCCGGTACTGCAGGTGTGAAATGGCCGGATACGACATGAAGAGAGGCCCGCAAATTTCCAGGAGCGTGGGCGGCTTGATAACTTGCACGTGCCCCCAAAAATGACCGGTGTTGTTCCCAAGGTCCCGGTACCAGCGGCCACCCGGCCACGGCTCGAGCTTCATCGGCAGCGGCGCCTCCGGCGCCCCCTCGTGGCGCGGCCCGAGCTGCTCCAGCAACGTCTCAAACACAATCTCGACCGGCGCTGCGATTTCCACATCCTTGCTAAATGCGAGCTCGTGGATCCCTTGCTCCGCAATAGGTGTCAGCATTGATCCTCCTCCTCGTCTTTGACTAATCAGTTGCGATTTGGGCTAGAAAGAACTCTTCCAACACGGGGACCACGGCAGCCGGAACAAGATCATGGCCTTGACCGCCCAGAGTGCGATGTCGACCATCAGGCAAGGCCTCGGCCAATGATTGCGCCGCGTGACGCATCACCTCAGGACTTTCCTCGCCATCTATCACGAGGGTGGGTACTCGGACGGAAGCTATCAGCTCGGTCGGCAATGACCCGAGGATAGTCGATTCGTAGACCAAGGTGTGTGCCGTTTTTTCCAGCGCTGGCCTGAAAGGCGCCTTTCGCATCTGAGCAACGACTGGCGCTGGTATGCCCACGCCCTCTGTCTGGAAAAGCTCGACTGCATCGCCTCGGCGCCCCGCTGAGATTAGCTCCGTGAGCCGGGGAGCGAGATTTCCCGCCTTACCTCCTGTCGGCGGTGGTTCGTATAACGCGAGCTGTGGTATGGCGAGGCCTTGCGCCGCCGCTCTGAGGGCTAGGATCGCCCCGGACGAATACCCGAATACGCATGCCGATCCACCGGCTTTGGCGATCAGGGCGTCAAGATCTTCGATCTCGCGCTCGGCGGCATACGGCGCGGTATCGCCACTTTCGCCTCGCCCCCGCCGGTCATAGTTGAATACGGTGAAATGCGGCTTGAGGAATTGGGCTAGCGGCGCACCGGTCGCTCGGTCGTTGAATGCGCCAACCACCAGGATGATAGCGGGTCCCTCGCCTGACTGCTCAAAGGCGATCCGAGTCCCATCTTTCGACGTAACTGTGCTCAATGTGTTCTCCTGGTCAACCCTTGTCCGCCGTTCGTTCCGTCGCCTTGCGCTCGGCCCGCTCCTTGATGCGGTCGAGCTGGTGAGTCCAGAAACGCTCATAGATCTTCACCCAGTCGTGCACGGGTTTCAGTTCCTCCGCGTTGAGACGATACATGCGGCGCTGGCCGTGCCTGCTGACCGACACGATCCCCACCCTGCGCAGCACGCCGAGGTGCTTCGACACCGTCGGTTGAGGAATCCGGAGTCTCTTGACCAGTTCCCCGACCGCGTGCGCCCGGCCGCCCCTGAGCACGTCGATGATCTCACGCCGCCGAGGTTCGGCAATCGCGTTGAAGGCATCGGTCGTGGTCGCCGCTCGTGGCATCGCATCGATTATATTCCCATATGGGAATATGTCAAGAAGGGAAATCCTGAGAAGGCGACTGGTGATCCACTACCATTTCTTGAAGGGGTGTTTGAGGCGTGAGGCAGCGTCCGCGACCCGCGTGCGACCGTTACCCCCAGGCCGATTCGGGCAACGGTTGAACCGTGGGCTCGCCTGTGTCGGCGCCAAGCAGGGCGTGCAGCAGTGCGGAGGCCGTATCCAGCGAGGTGATGCACGGAATACGTCGCTCCAACGCGCGCCGGCGGAGTTGGAAGCCTTGTCGGGCGGGATCGCCGCCTCGGGTGGGGGTGTTGAGGACCCACCCCACGCGCAGATCGCGCAGCTGGTCGAAGGCCACAGCATCCGCCGTGACCCCCGCACGGTGCAGGACCTCGGCGGTCTTGGGCGTGGCCACGAGGTGAAAGCCTGCGGCCGCAAACTCCCGCAGTAAGGGGACGGCTTTGGTTTTGTCCCGGTCCGCCAGCGACACGAGCAGCGTCCGCTCGGGGAGGTGCCACCCGGCTCCCAGCAGCGCAGCGCGCAGGGCCGTGAGGGCATCCTCCCCGAATCCCATAACTTCCCCGGTCGACCGCATCTCCGGCCCGAGCGCGACTTCCGCACGAGGCAGCTTTTCCATTGAGAACACGGGGGCCTTGGCGGCAACGCGCGGAGGTGCGGGCAGCCGGTGCACGCCTTCCCACCCTAGATCCGCCAGAGTATCTCCGAGCATGACGCGTGTGGCGACCGGGACGAGCGGGACCCCTACGGCTTTGCTGACAAACGGGACGGTCCGGCTCGCCCGCAGGTTCGCCTCTAAGACGTAGCAGCGCGTCCCATCGTAGACGAGCTGGAGGTTGATGAACCCGCGCACCTGCAATGCGCGAGCGATCCGAGTGGTGATGGCCACGACGCTGGCGGATGCGTCCTCGGGGAGACGCTGGGCGGGCAGCACGGCGATGCTGTCCCCGGAGTGGATGCCCGCGCGCTCGATGTGCTCCATGATGGCGGGGATGAGCACGGACGTCCCATCGGAGATCGCGTCGACTTCAATCTCGAGTCCGTCGATGTAGCGGTCGATCAGCACAGGGTGAGCCGGATCGGCAGCAAGTGCGTCGGTGACGAGGGCCCGGACCTGTGCGGCCGTCTCCGCAATCTCCATGCCGCGTCCTCCCAACAC
>MNEU01000087.1 GCA_001917855.1 Armatimonadetes bacterium 13_1_40CM_64_14
AGATAGGTCATGTTGACAGTCGTCGTCGGCTTGGATGAATCGGGGAACAACAGGAACCGGAGTCCGTTCGGCAACGTGTACTCCGCGATACCTTCGACCGTCGGTCCCTTGGTCGCCTTGACCGGCGGGGCATTCGGGGCGGCCGGCTGTTGCGCGAGCACGCTGCCCGCGAGAGCGACCATGGCAGCTGCAAGGGCGAGCGGGCGGAGAGGGCGAACTTGGTTTGGCATTTGATCGGGTCCTCGGCAGCAAAGTGGCCGACGTTCAACCACTCATGGAGCGATGCCATAGGGATATACGGCCGTTCGGGCGGGGCGGCAACGTCCGCCGGGTCGCGCATTACCACGCAAGCGCATTCCGTTGAATAGGATCCGAGAGCTCGACGAGGTCTGGTTCGGCGAAGACGAGCGGCCAACTTGGCGCGCGATGCTCGAGCATATGAAGTTGATAGAGGACGCGGATCTATCATTCCCGATAGTTCTATCCTCGAGCGGAGCCGTTATGGACGGTATGCATCGCGTCGCCAAGGCCACGCGGCAGGGCAGGAAAGAAATCGAAGCCGTCCAGTTTGACGAGAACCCTGAACCGGATCACGTGGGCCTTCAACCAGACGAGTTGCCTTACTGATCCCGCCGCCTTTTGTGAGGCCGCGCCCGCCTGTCGGCTGGACCTAAGGTTCAGATCTGCGAGGCGGGGACGTGTCGTAGGGGCTGCTTCGGCGAGTGCCGTGAGAACGCCCCTGCCCTTCGCGCGTCTTGCTTGATGGGGGGGCCTTCGAGCGAGCCTCCCTTCTGAAAGGGGTTTAGCATGAGAGCATTCCTGATCATTGGCTTGCTAGCGTCCCTCGGGACCACGGCCACTGCCCAAGACACGACCAGTCGAGGCGATACCATTCTGGATGTCAACAAGCCAAGCAGCGTCGACATGAACGCCTGGAAGGCTGCGCAGGATTCGCACCGGATGAAATCGCTCGAGCCCGTCATATTCGACAAGTACTGCCTCGACTCTGTTCCCCCTGACCAGCCTCAAAGCTGCGCCAGCGCAACCGTTGTCCACCGACCAGCCCCGTTGAAGGAGGTTCTGTCCCGCACCTTGGTGGCTTTTGCGGCCGATAGCCTCGTTGCCGAGATCCGGCATTCCTCGGCCAACTCCGTCAGCGTTGTGGTCCCGCCTCAGCCACCCAACGCTCAGTGCTTGCCAAGACTAGCCATTGAACCCCACGATATTGCAGTCGCTGGGTTGACCACCGAGTTCGACACCTTTCTTGCCCCTGTCTACAGCCCCATCGCTCTGCTCCCGGACTCCTCAGTGAGCTCGATCCGCATCCTTGTCCAAATTGACGCGGCAAGCAAGGGCCAGGGCTCTGGCGTCTGGGCCATTGTTGTCGCTTATGCGCCCCGCTCTGGCGCCGCTCCGCCCCTGCGTATCGCGGCGTGCTACATGACCCACGTCTTGGCGGCACTCCGCCCATCGTGAGGTCCGGCAAGCATAGGGGGTAGCATGGGCGGCCACCGAACGCCGTAGCGACCTTGTCCTCGAACTCTGGCAGCAGGGACACTCGATCGCCGGCACGTTAACCGATGCTCAGTGTTATGCGAACAGGCCCGGCAGGACTCGAACCTGCAACGCCCGGTTTTGGAGCGCACTCCCAGCAACGCCAGCGTTGCAGTGTTTGGTGATTTTCAAGGACTTAGCTCCGGACCACCGACGCGGGCGTCGCTGGACAACGCCGGCGTTGACACTAATCCTGCCACTGAGAATCCGTCTGCAGTCAGCTTGGCTCGGCGAACTTCAAGCGCCGACGCTTCGGTGGCAGGGCGTCCGGTCGCCACACCCGGATGGAGTACACCCGGTTGTCTACGATCTCCGCTGAGAAAGGGAGCGGCCCGTAGGTCCACTGTTGACCCTTGACGCCGATCGACGCGTCTTCGAACGGCGCGATGCTTACGGGTGGGCCGACCTGCCGAGTAAAGCGCTCCGCCGGGTCTCCCAAGAGCACGCAAGAGAAGTCCAACGGTAGCGGTGGTCGGTCCCGCGTGAGCTGGAGGGATCGGACAACCTCACTGCCCTCCGCCGATTCGTACTCGATCACGTAATAGGCGCCCCGCTGCGAGCCGTCAAAGAACACGAGGTACATATACGCGACCGTCCCGTTCCGCTGTGAAAAGGACCGTTGGGGGGCTCCGAGCGCGCCCTCTACTTCGTCGCGGCGCTCACCTACGTACACCTCACCGACGCGGAGGCACGGGGCCACGGTCTCGTCGTCATCGCCACGGGGTGCGACACAGCGCACCGTGGCGCCTTGGCGAAAGAACGAATACGCACCGACAGGCGGCAAGGTGTCCGCTGCAGGCCGACACGCCAGCACGTCCGTTGGCAATCGACTCGTGGCACGCGATCCCATTTGGTACAGGAACGACAGAACCTGGGCGTCCCTCGCATTGAGGCTCAGTGCGCGCTTCGCCCACAAGCGCACTTGCTCGTCGTTGTCCAGGTGAGCGTACGCCTCCACGAGGTAGTCGATCGCCTGATTCAGGACGGGACCGTCACGAGGACCGGGAGCTGAGAGAAAGCGGGTGATTTCGAACGCAGCAGTCTTGTATTCGCCGCGGTCGAGGTATAGTGATGCGATCTTCCAGTACGCCTCGTGGAACCACAAGTCAACAAGCACGACGGAATCGTTGGTGTCACGTCCCTGGTCGAGCAGTGCGATCAGTCTCCGGTATAGGTCGAAGCTTTGATCGCGCCGGTCATCGATCCAGAAGAGCGTCCGCGCATACGCGTTGAGGACAAACGGGTTGGTAGGCTCGTCCCGGTACGCGCCCTCAAGCACCGCAGCGGCCTCGCGATAGCGCTGACTGCTGTACAATGAATCGGCGCGAGCGAGTGTGCCGTCGTTGTTACGGGACAAGTGCGCAGGGTAGGGTTCGACCCTGCCCATCGAATCACCGACCGCGAATCGGTACCCCGAATCCGTGCGATAGGGCTTCAGGTGTAGCACGACGACAGTTCGCCCACCGAGGGCTGCCATCGGGTTGGATCGTTGAACTTTCACGCTCTCCGGCAGCAGCTGTTGGGCAGTTAGCGACGAACTGGCAAGCCACGTCGCCGTAATGCAAACCAAGCGAGATGTCATGTTCAGCAGTCCTTCACACGACTCGGTTGAGCATCACGTGTTGGCGATCACACCCGCACCAGCCCCACCCTAGGACACAGGGGCTACGAACCCAGTCCGTCAGGGCTTGGACCCTGCGGTCGAAGATCGGTCGTGCGATCGCGACGTTGGTCCAGGAACTCGTACGCATCTGGGAGGTCTCTGTCCAGGTGTTGCCCATGTCCAAGCTCTTCGGGAGATTTGACCGCACCATGACCGGGCGTTAGATTGATGGTCTGAGGCTGGGAAAGTCAAAGGTACCCCCCTGGTAACAAGAGCCCTAGGGGCTCTTCCGAAAGGATAGCCAGGGGGGTCATTGTTTCCACCGCATGCCTAGTAGAAGTGCTTCGTCTCGGCCTTCAGAATATCGATTTCAGTGCGAATCAGGTGTCCGACCTGTCGGTAAGGCCGAAGCTCGCGATCTCTCCATTTCCGATAAATAGCCCAAGTGCAATAGTCCGCGGCCCGCAAGCAGGCATGCGAGGACGACGGGTGGTGAAGAATGGTGAAGATTCTGTTGCCGAGGTTTTGTCTGATGTAGAGCTTGAAGGCTTTCTCGACGGCCTGCTTCGTCTTTTTCACGGGCAGCGCGTCAGTGATGACAACAATCCGTTCGCTTTCATCTGGATAGCGGGCGAACACCTGGCTAAGTAAGTGGTAAGCGAACTGCGGGTAGAACCTCGTCACATCGTACAAGCTCGGGTCTACCTTTCGCTTTTCCACCACGACGGCGTCAAACTCGAACCCGCCCACAGTCTTGATTATCGCGAAGACCTGATCGCGGATCCTCTGCTTGTCTTCCGTCGCATGAAAGGCTTCGATCTCGATCCCAGAAGCAATGAGAGAATAGCGTAGATCGCTGAGGGGCCTGAGCAGCGGAGCTGGATCGCGGGTCGTGAGCGTGCCAAAGATCACGAACGGCGTGCCGTTCGCTGAGAAGTCGAAGTTTCCTGACTCGTCGAAGAAGAGGAATACGGCCACGGTGCAGCTCCAAAGAGCGAGCGGGGCGTCTCTATCTTACTAAACCCGCAACGCCCGGTCGTCGAGGCGCCTTCCTCTCCTCACGCTACCGCCGAGGCTCAGCGGTCTGCTGCGCACGAGGGCCGTCGCGTAGAGCGGCGCCCATCATTGGGGTGGCGCGGTCGCCCAGAAGGGCACAGCAGCATCGAGCGCCGTCCTGGCACTCTTCTTGGCACTGCGCGCCCGGCTGACAAAACGAGAAGCCTCGCCGGCGACGCAACTCGCTGCGAGGCTTCACGTTCTCAGCAGGCCCGGCTGGACTCGAACCAGCAGCCCCCGGTTTTGGAGACCGGTGCTCTACCAATTGAGCTACGGACCTACAGGGGTGGCTGACGGGAATTGAACCCGCAACCTCTGGAGCCACAGTCCAGCGCTCTAACCGATTGAGCTACAGCCACCATGAAAAGCTGGACGGGCGAAAATCTAACGGGTCGGCGGTCGGGCCAGAAGTGGAAGTCAGTCCCGCGGCCTAGCGTCGGCATCCCGGCCGTCGCGACAACGCCGGAACAGCGCGGCAAAACCGGGTGCGTAGGGCTCCAGCAGCATGGTGTCGCCCTCGCAGCCCTCCGGCCCGAAGTACTGCTCGGCGCGCTCGGCCACGGACCGCCACAGCCGCGCGGCGGAGGGCAGCCATTGCTGGCTCGGCGTGAACAGGAGGAGACGACCCGGGAAGGGGTGGGGTGTGTAGCGGCGCAGCGCCGCAATCGCGGCGCGCTCCATCTTGGCGCGCAACACCAGTACCGGATCCGGCGCCACTGCCTGCGCGGCGTCACGCCGCGCCGTGCGCTGCCGCCACTTCTCGGCGACGTATGTACGCAGCTCTCCCAGCGAACGCGTCGCCATCGCCCGCGCGTGGCCGCTGAAACGTTCTGCTTGCTGGCGGAGGCGCCACCGCAGCTGGGAGGCAGACCGGTACCACGTTGGATACGGGCTCCCGAACAGCGCGACGCAAGCGACGACCGCGCCTCTCTGTAGCAGCTCCCACCCCAGCTCGAATGCCACGCCGCCGCCGGCGCAGAAGCCCGCGATGACGTACGGCCCGCTTGGCTGGAAGGCGCGGATCTGATCCGCGAAGTACGCGGCGAGGTCCTCGACGCGCTTGAGCGGCTCGCTCCGGCCATCGAGGCCTGGAGGCTGCAGCCCGAAGAACGGCTGGTCGTCGCCCACGTGCTGCGCGAGGGAACGGTAACAGAACACGTCGCCGTTGTGTCCCGGCACGCCGAAGACGGGAGGGCGGGTCCCCCGCGGCTGCAGCGGCACGATGGCGCGCTGCTGTTGAGTCAGGGCCTCGGCCGAACGGAGGAATTCCAGGATTTCGTGCTTCCGTTGCCGTAGCTGATCGCGCAACTCGGGCGTCAGCACCCCGACCGGAGCGGTGCACCTCAGGCTGTCGCCTTCGGCCCAGACCTCGATATCACGGCTGCGCAAATCAGCCAGGAACACCGGCACCATTACAGCGCGATCTCCTCTCGCTCGCGGGCGCTTCCCCCCCCCACTCCCGCCGGCGCGTTCCCCCTCGCCGCCCACGTCAACGCATCGACTCCCTCGGCCAGCGCCGCAACGGTCGGGCGCTCGAACAGGTTGCGGAGCGGCAGGTCGACCCCCGCCTGGGCACGAAGCTGGGAGACCAGTCGCGCGGCCATGAGCGAATTGCCACCCAGGTCGAAGAAGCTGTCGAACACCCCGAAGTCCGCGCGTCCCACGACGCCGCGGAACGCCGCCATCACCATCTCCTCAGTCGGCGTGCGCGGCGCCACGGCGCTGGCGCGCGGCGCCACGCCGAGCGTCGGCGCCGGCAGCGCCTTGCGGTCCAGCTTGCCGTTCGCGGTGCGCGGCAGGGCGTCCAGGATGACGAACTCGGCGGGCACCATGTATTCCGGGAGGCCCGCGCGGATGAGAGCGCGCAGCTGGTCGGCGAGATCGGCCGGCGCCTGCTCGGCCACGAGGTAGGCCACCAGGCGCTTGTCGCCAGTGCCGTCGTCGCGCGCGATCACCACGACCTCGCGCACCGTCCGATGCCGGGCGATGGCCGCTTCGATTTCTCCCGGCTCGATCCGGAATCCGCGTACCTTCACCTGGTGATCGTTCCGCCCCAGACACTCCAGGCGCCCATCCGGCAGCCACCGCCCCAGGTCGCCGGTGCGATACAGGCGGGCGTTCGGCGTGAACGGGCTCGGGACGAAGCGCTCCCGTGTCAGCTCTGCGCGACGCAGGTAGCCGCGCGCCACGCCGGCGCCGCCGATGCACAACTCGCCCACCAGGCCGGCGGGGACGAGGTCGCGATTCGCATCGAGCACGAACACCTGCGTATTGGCGATCGGCCGGCCGATCGACAACCGGCCATCGGCGGACGTGATCCGCTCGATGGTCGACCACACGGCGGTTTCGGTCGGGCCGTACAGGTTCCACACCTCGCCGCTGCGGGTGAGCAGCGCTTGCGCCAGGTCGCGAGGCAGAGCTTCGCCGCCGCACAGCAGCTTCAGGCCGGCCGAGCCGCTCCAGCCGGCATTGACGAGCGCGCGCCAGGTGGCGGGCGTGGCCTGCATCACCGTGCACGCGGAGTCGCGTATCCGTGCCATGAGGCGGCGGGGGTCGAGGACGTCGTCCCGGCTGGCGATGACCACTTTCCCGCCGCTGATCAACGGCAGGTACAGCTCCAATCCCGCGATGTCGAACGAGAGGGTCGTCACGGCGAGCAGCGTATCGGTCGCCGTGAAGCCCGGCTCCCGCTGCATCGACAGCAGGAAGTTCACGATCGCGGAATGCGGAATCTCCACGCCCTTGGGCTTACCGGTCGAGCCGGACGTGTACAGCACGTAGGCGAGATGCTCCGGGCTCGGCCCCGACGCGTTCGGCTGGTCGCTGCGGCGCCGTATCGCCTCTCCCTTATGGGAGTCGAGGCGCACGATCACGGGTGGCCGAACCGACAGCGAGGCGTCGAGGTCGCGATGCGTAACCAGCACGCCCATCCCGCTGTCCTCCACCATGTAGGCGAGGCGGTCGGGCGGGAATGCCGGATCGAGCGGCACGTATGCCCCGCTCGCCTTGAGGATCCCAAGCAGCGCCACGACCATCTCCGGTGAGCGCTCGACGAGCAGCCCGACGCGCACGTCGGGCCCGACGTTCAGCTTCCTCAGCTGATGCGCGAGGCGATCGGCGCGAGCGTTCAGGTCGCCATAGGTCAGCTGCTGGTCCTCGAACACCACGGCCACCTGATCGGGCGTGCGGCCGGCTTGCGCTTCGATCAGGTGGTGCAGGCACAGGTCCCGGGCGGGGAATGCCGTCGCCGTGTCGTTCCACTCCACCAACAGCTGCTGGCGCTCCGCGTGAGTGAGCAACGGCACCCGCGCGATGCTCTCGTCCGGGGCGTGGGCGATCGCTTCGAGCAGTGTCGTATAGTGCCGACACAGGCGCCGGATGGTGTCGCCGTCGAACAAGTCGGTGCTGTACTCGATCATCCCGTCGAGACCTTGCTCGGTCTCGGAAACCAACAGCGTGAGATCGAATTTGGACGTGCCGGTCTCGAGCTGCCGGTTGCCGGACACCTTCGACACCTGCGACACGCCCTCGGCGTCGTGGAGCACGAACATGACTTGAAACAGGGGCGTGCGGCTCGCGTCCCGCTCCGGCGCCAAGTCGGCGACGAGGGAGTTGAAGGGAAGGTTCGCGTGGGCATACGCGCCCAGGGCCCGGTCGCGCACCTGCCGTAACAGGGAGCGGAACGTCGGCGCGTCCGTGAACCGGGAGCGCAGCACGACGGTGTTCAGGAAGCAGCCGATCAGGCGCTCCGTTTCGCTGTGCGTCCGGCCGGAAATCGGCGTCCCAACGAGGATGTCGTCTTGGCCCGTATAGCGGTGCAGCAGGGCCGCAAAAGTTGCCTCGAGCACCATGAACAGCGTGGCTTGCTCCTGCCGCCCCAGTGCTTTAACCCGCTCCACGAGCTGCCGGGGCATCTCGAAGATCTCCGTCGCGCCACGGAAGCTTTGGACGGCGGGACGGGGCTTATCCGTCACGAGCTCCAGCACGGACGGCGCCCCCGCGAGCTCCGCCTTCCAGTACGAGAGCTCACCCCGCAGCACGTCTTCCTTGGACCACTCCCGCTGCCAGCAGGCGAAGTCCGCGTACTGGATCGGCAGGTCCGGCAGGGGAGACCGCCGGCTGCGTGCAAAGGCTTCGTAGAGCCGGTCGACCTCTTGGTGGATCAGCTCCATGGACCATTCGTCGGCGACGACGTGATGAATGGTGAATAGCAAGCGGTGCTCTTGCGGGGACACGTGCACCACGGTCCCGCGGAACAGCGGGGCGCGAGACAAGTCGAAGGGTTTGCGCCCTTCCTCGCGCACCGCGCGGGTCCATTCGTGCTCCCGCTCCTTCGCCGGCAACGAGCTGAGATCGACCTCCGAGAGGGCCAGGTCGATCGCCGGCAGCACGGTCTGAACGGGGTGACCGTCGCGTTCGGAAAAGACGGTGCGCAGTATTTCGTGGCGGCGCACCAATTCGGTCAGGGCCTTCCGCAACGCGTCCGCATCGTACGAACCGAACCGGATCACGTCCACGATATTGTAAACCGGGCTGCCCGGTGCGAGCTGATTCAGGAACCAGAGCTGTTCTTGAGCGAACGAGAGCGCGCAGGGTCCGTGCTGCTTGCGCGGCTGAATGTGCTGCCCGTCCTCACCCGAGCCCTTGGCATCTGCCACGAGCCTCGCCAGCGCGCCGAGGGTAGGGTTGTCGAACAGCGTGCGAGTCTGCACGTCTACCTGGAACGCGTCGCGGATACGTGAGACCGCCTTGATCGCCAGCAGGGAATGCCCCCCCAGGTCGAAGAAATCGTCGTCGACCCCGACGCTCTCCACCTTGAGGAGATCGGTCCAAATAGCCGCGAGTGCCTGCTCGGTCTCCGTGAGCGGCCGGCCGACATCGCGAGCGGGGGGCAGGGTCTCGGGAGACACCGCCGGGAGCGCGTGGCGATCGATTTTACCGTTGGACGTCAGGGGAAACTTGTCCATCAAGACGAATGCCGAGGGAATCATGTACTGCGGCACCCGCGCCTTCAGATGGGCGCGCAGGGTCGCGGGCGTCAGGACCTCCCCGTCCAGGGGGAGCACCGCCCGGGCCTGCCCGTCGGCCGGTTGTTCCCGTATGAGGTGGGACGCTCCGTCCGACGACGGCCGAATCGCGTACACGTAACACAGGTCGGTCTTTCGCAGCAGCGGGTCTTGCTCGACCAGCACGTCGAACCCGTGTCCCTCCAGCATGGTCGTGATCGGCTCGAGGTTCTCCCGTTGATCCACCTCGATGACGAGCTGACGCACCTTGGGCCAATCGGTGGGTGCGAGCCCCCGCAGGACGTCCAGCTCGCTCTTTTCAACGTTGATCTTGAGCAGGTCGATCCGATCGAGGCCTTGCTCCGCGATGAAGCTGGAGAGCGTCCGCAGCTGAGCGGTTACCGTCTTCGCACGCAGCCGGTTGTCGATCACGGCGCCTACTTCCGCGGCGAATTGCTCGCTCGGCAGTGACTCGGCCTGCTGGTTGAATACGTAGTTCTTCACCACCTCCCGCTCCGTCGCCGCATCGGCGTAAAAGCCCGACAGGAGTGACAATCCTTCGAAGAAGGTCAGATCCGCCGTCCGGTTCTCGCGCGACAGGCCGAGCGACAGGCATTTCACCCCGGCGCCCCATGCGTCGGCGTTCGCCTTCAGGCAGGCAAAGGCGGCGGGGTTGGGCTCAAAGGAGAACAGGCGGAGGTCGCGCGCCAGCCGGCTGGCGAACACGGTGAACAGGCCGATGTTGGCGCCCGCATCCACGATACAATCGCCGTCGCGTATCGTAACCCCGTGCCGGAGGTATGCCTGCAGGACGAAGATCTCGTTGTAGATGTAGTCCGTCTCGTTCTTGTTCAGGTGCGCCACCGGCGAGCCGTCGGGCAGGACATGGAGCGTTTTGCAGTCCCACAGAGCCTGCCTCGCCCGTTTCGGCACGACGTACCCGACCAAGCGCTTGCCGCCGGCCTCGTCTTCGCACAGCCGCACCACGGCGTCCCGGATGCCGCGGTGCTCGCGCAGCATCCCCTCGATTTCACCGAGCTCGATCCGGTAGCCGTGCAGCTTGACCTGGTCGTCGATCCGGCCGCAGAACTCGACCGTCCCGTCCGGGAGGTACCGGGCCACATCGCCCGCGCGATACAGTCGTCCGCCAGCATCCGGATTGAACGGGTCCGGTACGAACTTTTCGGCCGTCAGGTCGGGGCGATTCAGGTAGCCCCGACCCACCCCGGATCCCCCGATGCACAGCTCCCCCTGCTCGCCCACCGGTGCGGGCTGCCCAGCGGCGTCGAGGATGTAGACGCTGGTGTTGGGCAGCGGCGTCCCCAACGGGAGCGTGCCGGATCGGGTCGTCGGCAGGTGGGAGCCGACGTGATACGTCAGCGCCCCGACGGTGGTCTCCGTGGGACCATAGTGGTTGTAGATCTCGCACGACGGCGAGAGGGTGCGCAGCCGCTCGATCCAATCCAGCCGAGAGGCCTCGCCTCCGAGAATCAGGCGAGCTCTGGGCATGACGTGCTCCGGATTGTGGCCGGTCTGCAATGCCGCGAGATGTGACGGGACGATCTTGAGGACGTCGATTTGCTCCCGCCTGAAGTACTCGGACAGCAGGGCCTGGTCCTCGGCCCGCTGCTGCGAGACGACGTGCAGGCAGCCGCCCGTGGCGAGCGCCGGGAAAATCACGGTGTTGCCGAGATCGGCGGCAATGGTCGACACCGTGGCATGCTTCATCCCGGCCTCGAGGCGCAGCCGCTCGCTGACCCCAAGGACATAGTTGACGATGTTGCGGTGCTCGATACAGACGCCCTTGGGCCGTCCGGTGGAGCCGCTGGTATAGATCACATAGGCGAGATTGTCGGGCCGGACCTGCGCAGCGCCGCGCCCCGGCCCGTCCGAGCCGGTCCAGTCGAAGACATCCAGGCACAGGACCGACGGCGCGTCGCTGGGCAAACGAGCCTGGAGACTCTGTTGCGTGAGCAGCGACGTGACACCGGCATCCGCGAGCATGAAAGCGATCCGCTCCGGAGGATAGGCCGCGTCGATCGGAACGTAGGCGCCTCCGGCTTTCAGAATGCCCAGGATTCCCGTCACCATCTCCAGCGAGCGCTCGACGAATAACCCGACGCGCACATCCGGCCCAACGCCCAGTCCCCTCAGGCGATGCGCGAGTTGATTGGCCCGGTGGTCGAGCTCCCGGTACGTCAACCGCTGGTCCTCGAACACCACCGCGACTTGATCGGGCGTTCGGTCGACCTGCGCTTCGATCAACTGCTGCAGGCACACGTTCATAGGGCGCAAGCGATGAGTTCTTTCATGATTTCGTTCGTCCCGGCGTAAATCCGCTGCACGCGGCTGTCGGTCCACATGCGGGCGATCGGATATTCCGTCATGTAGCCATACCCGCCGTGCAGCTGCATGCATTCGTCGACGATGCGGCACTGCCAATCGGTGAGCCAATACTTCGCCATCGCGGCCGTCACATCGTCGAGCCCGTCGGCCATGAACCGCGCGATGCAGTTGTCGAGGAACACGCGGCCCACCTGGGCCGCGGTCTTGCATTCGGCCAGCTTGAAGCGCGTGTTCTGGAAGTCGATGAGCGGCTTCCCGAACGCCGTGCGCTCCTTGACATAGGCCGTGGTGACGGCCACCGCGTGCTCCGCCATCGCGACGGCGGTGACACCCACGGTGAGGCGTTCGTACGTCAGTCGGTCCATCATCTGAGAGAACCCTTTGCCTTCGGCGGGCCCGAGGAGATTCGCCACCGGCACACGCACATCGTCGAAGAACAATTCGCAGGTGTCCTGCGCGTGCATCCCGACTTTCTCGAGCGACCGCCCTACCCGGTATCCCGGAAGGCCTTTCGTTTCGACCATGATGAGCGAGATGCCCTTCAGGCCGGTCACCCTGGGGTCCGTCTTCGCGGCGAGGCAGACCAGGCTGGCGTGTCCGCCGTTGGTGATGAACGTCTTGGAGCCGTTCATCACGTAGTGGTCGCCGTCGCGGCGGGCGGTCGTCTGAATGCCCTGCAAGTCGGATCCGGCGGCGGGCTCGCTCATGGCGATCGCGCCTACCAACTCGCCGCGCGCCATGCGGGGGAGCCAGGTGCGCTTCTGCTGCTCGCTGCCGTAGGCGAGGACATAATGCCCTACGATGCTCTGGATGCTGGAGCCGAACTGGACGCCTGCGTGCACGAGCTCCTCCAACACGATCGCCTCGTGGGCGAAACTGCCTCCGCCACCCTCGTACTCCTCGGGCACGTCGGTGAGCAGGATGCCCGCCCGGCCCGCGGCGGTCCACGCTTCGGCATCGGGGCGCCGTTGCTCGCGCCAGCGGTCCTGGTGCGGCACGAACTCTTCCTGGATGAACTGACGCACGGTCTTGCGGAACAGCTGCACGTCGTCGGTCATCCACGGGGATTGGTAGGCGCAGGAAGACATTATCGTGGGTCCCCAGTGAAGTGGTTGTCGGCCTGCTCCGCGACGACGGCCGCGACGAAGCCTTGGACCGGGAAAAAGCCTGTCATGCGCCAGCGGCGGCGGTCTTCGGGCGATTGCTCGACGCGGAGCAGTTTTGCGGGCTCCCCCGGCGCGAGCGACACATCGAAGCGATCGAGCGGATAGTACATGCCGTGGCCGAGCGCCTTGATGAACGCTTCCTTGCGCGTCCAACACTGGAAGAACCCGAGTGGCCGGTCACGCGGGTCGAGGGCCCGATACGCCGCGTTCTCACGGCCGGAAAAAACGCGCGTGGCGACGTCGTCGGCGTCGGGCATCGCGCGGACGGCCTCGACGTCGACGCCGACGTCACCCGCGGACGAGAACACGTATACGGCGACGTCCTCGCAGTGCGACACGTTGAAGCGCAGCCCCGAGGCCGCGAGGCGCGGCGCGAGCGCCGGCTTGCCGCGCTCGCCGTACACGAACTCGAGCGCCTGCGGCCGCAGGCCCAGTCGCGCCGCGAGCAACCCTCGCAATACGCCACGGGCGACGATGAAGCGCTGGCGGTCGCGGTCGAAGACGAAACGACGTGCTCGGTCTCGCTCCTCGTCCGAGAGCACCGCCGCTCCGGCACGAAGCGCTTCAGACCGCACGTCAAGGCGCGTCACGATGACTTCGACAGCCTCGTCCACCGGACTTACCCTCCGAGTGACGCGGCAGTCTCGCAGGTCCCGGGCCAGAGGCCGTTCCGATGTGGTGTCCCGTACCAAGACCGTTCCTGTGTCGTATCTCCTTACATGGCAACGGAATCACGACGGTTTCGGGGGATGGTGCGGGCCGATGGTCTGCGGCGACACTTCTAGGCGTGCGCACGGGTGCTGCGCCGACGCCTCACGGCTGCTGCTGCGGGCGTGCCACGCGCGTGGGAGCCAATGCAGCGGTTGGCTGACGGCGCTCGCTCGGTCAAGCGTCGGGCCAGAAGCGGCGGGCAAGCTCGGCGGTGCGAGAGTCGACGGGGACCGGTACCCCATCGAGCGACGCAATCGGCACGATGCCGCGCACCGCATTCGTGAGGAACAGGCTCTTGCCCGCGAGCGCCTGCTTGCGGTATCGGCCCTGATCCGCGCGCTGCACCAGCTCGAGCACGCGGGTCCGACCGACCCCTGGCAGAATCCCCAGGTCGAGCGCCGGGGTGCGCAACGCATCCCTATCCCACCAGAACACGGTCCACACGGTGCCTTCGGCCACCCACCCCTCCGGGGTGAGGAGCAGCGCGTCATCAGCCTCCGCCACCTCGGCCTCTCGGCCCGCATCGCTGAAGCAATCCCGCTCGGTGGTCTTGTGGGGATACGATTGATGCGGCTCGGATGCGGTGATCAAGGTCGGCGGTTCGAGCAGCGGCAGCTCGCGCACCGTCACACTGGCCCGGCCATCGCGCACTTCGAGACGCAGCACTGCCTCTCCAGTCCCGGCGAACGGCTGCACCAGCGCGACGACATCCTGGGAAGGTTTGGGCAGGCCGAGCTCGCCGAGCGAGCGCCCCAAACGGGCCAGATGCCGCTCGAGGAACGGGATACGCCCGTCGTGCACCCGCATGGTTTCGACGAGCCCGTAGCCGGCTTGGTCCATGGGTAAGCCTCAAGTTGCAAGGCCCAAGCCGCAAGTGCTTCTCCTTGCGGCTTGCGACTTACGGCTGGTCGCCGGTGTTCACCGGCAGCTCGAGC
>MNEU01000053.1:0-4982 GCA_001917855.1 Armatimonadetes bacterium 13_1_40CM_64_14
CATCATATGTTGTCGGTCGCCTGCCGGACCGTCGACCTATGCGTTTTTGGGTCCTACCTTATCTCATACCTCCGGAACACCTGTGTACCCCCGGACTCAACTCCGTAGACACACGCCGCGGAACGGGGTCTGGGTCTAGACGGACGACATGCCCAAGTGCCACAAGAAGGCGCAACGGGGGGGTGGTCGACGGACGCCCCTCCGGCGGCTCCCGTCCGCCTAGGCTGGAATGCCGCAATGCATGAAACCCGCATCAGTCGTGGTGGGCCCGCCAGGTCTCGAACCTGGAACCCGCGCCTTATGAGGGCGCTGCTCTGCCCTTGAGCTACGGGCCCCACCTCAATCTACACAATCCGTCCCATCCCTACAATCGCCGCGCATCGCCACAAGTACCTGCCCCTATCAGTCCGACTGCAGATGCTGGTGGGCGTGGAGGGATTCCGCGTAGAGGACCGACACCAGGTACAGACCATGCGCCGGCACGCGGGGTCCGGCTCTCTGGTTCCGCCCTGATGTGAGGATCGCCTCCACCGCCTCGGTGGTCAGTTTCCCCTGCCCCACTCTGAGCAACATCCCCACCATCAATCGCACCATGTGCCGAAGGAACCGGTCTGCCTCAAACGTGCAGATCACCATGTCGCCGCTGCGCGCCACCTGTGACCGCCGCACGGTGCACACAGTGGTGTGTTCGCCTGATCCGACGCTCCGGAATGCGGTGAACTCGTGCGTCCCTTGAAGCTTGGCCGCGGCAGCAGCCATGGCGTCGTGATCGAGAGTGGCGGAGACGTGGTAGGCGTGGTTCCGAAGGATGGCCGAGGGGGCGGCGCGGTTGAGGATCGCGTACCGGTAAATCCGGCCGGTGGCTGAAAAGCGGGCATGGAAACGATCGTCCGCGTCTTCTGCCGAAACGATCCGCACGGTCTCGGGGAGGTACGCGTTGAGCGCCGCCGGAAATCGGACGGCGGCCAGATGGCTCTGGGTCTTGAAGTTGGCCACCTGCCCGAGCGCGTGCACACCCGCATCAGTGCGGCCAGCCCCGACCACCCTCAGCCGCTCGCCGGTCACCCGGGAGGCCGCGCGTTCCACCGCAGCTTGGACCGTGGGCCGACCGGTCAGGCGCTGCCACCCGAAAAACGTCGTCCCGTCATATTCAACGGTGATCTTGATATTGCGCATGGGCGATTGGCGCGACCGGCAGAACGTGCAGCCCTACACCCATCCCGGCCTACGCACATGGCTGCTCCCCTTCGCCTGTATACCTCCCTTCAGTGCAGCAACCTGCCCCACACTTCGTAGGGGAGCGCGAAAACCACCGACGCCACGGTCGCGACGGCCAAGGCGATGCCGTCTCGCGGTGCGAAAGACAGCTCGCGCATCCGCGTCCGGTGCTCTCCCCCGCGATAGCAGCGCGCCAGCATCGCCAGCGCAAGTTCGTCCGCCCGCCGGAAGGCGCTGACAAACAACGGCACCAGCACCGGCACGAGGGCGCGCGCGCGGCGGAGCACATTGCCCTGGTCGAATTGCGCTCCCCGAGCCATCTGGGCCTTGATGATCTTCTCCGTCTCTTCCAATAAGGTGGGGATGAAGCGCAAAGCGATCGTCATCATCATGGCCAGTTCATGCGCCGGCACGCCGAGCCGCCGGAAGGGGCGGAGGCTCCGTTCAATGCCGTCAGTCAGTTCCATCGGGGATGTGGTAAATGTCAGCAAGGATGTCACCACGACCAAGCCGACCAAGCGGCACCCGATGAACAGCGCCCGTAGCACGGCCTCGCGCGTCGCGAGCAGCGGCCCCAGTCGGAACAGGACCGTCCCGCCCTGAAGCCCGCTGAAAAAGATGTTCAGGACGACGGTGAACAACAGGAGAAACACGATAGGACGGAGTCCGCGCAAGAGATAGCCGGGGGAAATCTGTGCCGCCACTACCACCCCGCCCAGGACGAGGGCAAGGAGTGCATAGCCGCTGAAATCCCGGACCACGAAGATCGCCACCGTCCACATGGTGACCGCGGCAATCTTGGTGCGGGGATCGAGCCGATGGATCGGGGACTCCCGCGGCAGGTACTGGCCGATCGTGACATAGCGGGTCAGTTCCACCGTACTGCCTCCCAGATGGCCGCCCGCGCCTCCTCGAGCGACAGCACATCGGGGCGCACCGCCACGCCGCGGCGCCGCAGCCGCAGCATGAGGTCCGTGATCGCCGGCACCCCAAGGCCGATTGAGGCCAGTTCGTCTGCGCGGCGAAAGATCCCACGGACTGGGCCGTCCATCGCGACTTGCCCGCGGTTCATCACCACAATCCGGTCCACGAGCTGCGCAGCCTCGTCCATGCTGTGAGTAATCAGAATCACGGTGAGACCGCGCTCCCGGTGCAGGGTGCGGATTTGGCCGAGGATCTCTTGTTTGCCTTGGGGATCCAGTCCGGCGGCCGGCTCATCGAGGACTAGGACCTGCGGCTGCATCGCGAGCACGCCGGCGATTGCCACCCGGCGCATCTCCCCGCCGGACAACGAGAACGGCGACCGGCGCCCGAAAGCATCGGGGTCCACACCCACAAGGCGCAGGGCATCTTGCACCCGGTCCTGGATCTCCTCCGTGGCGAGCCCGAGGTTGCGCGGGCCGTAGGCCACGTCGTCAAACACGGTCTCCTCGAAGAGCTGGTGCTCAGGATATTGAAACACCAAACCCACCTGGCGTCGGACAGTCTTCACATCGGCGCGCGGCTGGGATAGGTCAATCCCCGCGACGTGCACGGTGCCCGACGTTGGACGCAGGAGGGCGTTAAAGTGCTGGATGAGCGTGGACTTGCCCGAGCCCGTAGGGCCGAGGAGGCCGACAAACGTTCCGGCATCAATGGACAGGGTTACCCCGCGCAGGGCGACGGCTTCTAGCGGGGTGCCCCGGAGGTAGACGTGGGTCAGGTCAACACACTCAATCAGCGCCATTACCCACCCTCCCGTGACCGACGCGCTCGGTCGCCAGGCTGGCGATGGCGGACGCGAGGTCATCGGCGTCCAGAATGCGCTCCGGCACCGGCAGTCCGTCGCGTCGCAGTTGGGATGCCAGAGCGGGAATCGGCGGGAGAACAAGGCGGAGGCGGTGGAGGTCGTCGGCCCGAGAGAACACATCGACGGGCAGGCCGTCCATGGCCACACGACCGCTGGAGAGCACAATCATCCGGGGACACTGCGCGGCTTCTTCCATGGCATGGGTGATGTGGATCACCGTCACACCCTCCCGATTGAGGGTGTGGATGGTCTCCATGACTTCGCGCTGCCCCAGGGGGTCTAACATCGTCGTCGCTTCGTCCAGGACCAAACACTGCGGCCTCATGGCGAGAATCCCCGCGATCGCGACCCGCTGTTTTTGGCCTCCGGACAGGAGGTGCGGTTGATGCCGGCGGTAATCGAGCATCCCCACCACGCGCAAAGACTCCTCCACCCGCTCGACAATCTCGCGGGAGGGGAGCCCCAGGTTCTCCGGACCGAAGGCGACGTCTTCTTCCACCACGGTCGCCACCAACTGGTTATCAGGGTTCTGAAACACCATGCCCACGCGCTGACGGACCTCCCAGGTCGAAGCGGGCTCGCGGGTGTCCAAGCCATCGACCCGCACCTCGCCCTCCGTGGGCAGCAGAAGGGCGTTGAGGTGCTTGGCTAAGGTCGACTTCCCCGACCCATTGCCGCCCACGATGGCCACGAACTCGCCGCGCTCGATGGTCAGGGAAATGCCATCGAGAGCCACCACCGCTTCCGGCGTCCCGGCGTGGTAGGTATGGTGGAGGTTTTGGATCTCGATTAGCGCCATGTCAAAGCGAATCTACACGATGTGAATGAGTCCTGCAATCCAAAGACAGCGGGCAGGCCTGTCTGCTGCAGGCCTGCCCGGGTGACGTTCGAGAACGTGTGTGCAGGAGAACGAAGGATCAGACCAACTCGACCAGGGCCAATTCGACCGCGTCTCCACGGCGCACCCGGGTCCGGGTGATCCGCGTGTGACCCCCGCGGCCTTTCTGGGCCTTCGGGGCGACGTCGACAAACAGCCGGCGGATCGCCCGCTCATCAGTCAGCAGCCGTCGCACCTGGCGTCGGGCGTGCAGGTCCCCGCGCGAGGCGAGATCCACCAGCCCGTCGGCAATCTTCTTGGTTTCTTTGGCCCGGGGCACCGTGGTCTCCACACGGCCGTGCAGGATCAGCGCGCTGACCAAATCGCGGAAGAGGGCCTTGCGCTCTCCGGTATCGCGGTTTAACTTCCGCCCGACGGCACCCAGCATCGCCCTACCTCACTGCCCTTCGGTCTTCTTAAGCGACAGCCCGAGCGAGGTCAGCTTCTCGCGGACCTCATCTAGAGATTTGCGCCCGAAATTCTTGACCGCGACGATCTCCTCTTCGGTCCTCTGGATGAGATCGCCGACCGTGTTGATGCCAGCGCGCTTGAGACAGTTATACGGCCGCACGGAGAGGTCCAGCTCTTCGATGGGCATCGCGTAGAGTTTGGCCATCTGGGCGTCCGCGCCCGGTTCCAATCCGGCCGCCGTCTCGCCCTCTTGGCCCATGCCGATGAGCAGCTTGAATTGGTCGGTCAGGATGCGCGATGCCTCCTGGACCGCCTCCTCGGGCCGGATCGATCCGTCGGTCCACACTTCCAGGACCAACCGATCGGCCTCCTCCTGCCCGGACCGAGTGTCCTCGATGACGTAGTTGACCTTCTGGATCGGCGTGAAAATTGAGTCCACCGGGATGACGCCAATCACGTGCTCGCTCTTCCGGTGCTTCTCGGCGGGGACGTAACCCTTGCCGCGCTCCACGACCAGCTCCATCGCCAGGCGGGCATCCTTCTTGTCCAGCGTGGCCAAGTGCAAGTCGGGGTTGAGGATGTCCACCTCTGCGTCCTGCTGGATGTCGCCGGCCACGACATCGCGCTTCCCCTTCACATCCAGGCGCAGCAGCTTCGGCTTGTCGGTGTGCAGGCGCAGGGTCAGCT
>MNEU01000053.1:5011-19084 GCA_001917855.1 Armatimonadetes bacterium 13_1_40CM_64_14
ACCGAGCTGACGGCGGCGCCGGGGATTGCGGACAGCAAGACCCGCCGCACCGCATTGCCCAGCGTGACGCCGAATCCCCTTTCCAGGGGCTCCACGACGAACTTCCCATAAGTCTCCGACAGCTCGGCGTACTCAATTTTCGTTTTGGGTGCTTCCCAGATCGTTGCAATGCTCATATCGGTCTCCTCTAGAAAATCAGGCCCCGCCACCTGCACTCGCAGGTGTTAGCGTGAATAGTGCTCAACGATCAGTTGCTCAGACACCGGCACGTCAATCTCTTCCCGCGCGGGCAGGGCGAGGATGCGCCCCTGCAGCGTGGTGGCGTTGAACTCGAGCCAACTCGGCAGGGTCCGCAACCCGGTTTGGGCGAGTTCCTTCAGACGGGGGTGCTCCCGGCCCTGTGCCGTGGGCGCGATGCGATGCCCCGGCCGGACGTGAAATGACGGGATGGTGACCTTCTGATCGTCCACGGCGACGTGCCCGTGCACGACCATCTGCCGCGCTTCCTTGCGGGACGTGGCAAACCCCAGCCGATACACGACGTTGTCCAGGCGCGTCTCCAACAACTGCAGCAGCCGCACGCCGGTAACACCCTTGGCCTTTGCCGCCTGGCGGAAATACGTCTTGAACTGCGTCTCCAGAACGCCGTAGATGCGACGCAGCTTCTGTTTCTCCCGCAACCGCACGCCAAACTCCGACATCTTGCGCCGGCCCTGGCCGTGCATGCCGGGAGGGACTGGCCGCTTGTGCACCGGGCACTTCTCCGTGTAACACTTCTCGCCCTTGAGGTACAGCTTCATCCCCTCGCGGCGGCACAAGCGGCATACTGCACCGGTATAACGCGCCATCGATCTAGATCCTCCTGTCGTCGTGCGTGGTGCGATTCCCCCTACACGCGCCGTCGCTTCGGCGGCCGGCAGCCGTTATGCGGGATCGGAGTCACGTCTCGAATGAGGCTAACCTCCAACCCCGCGGACTGCAGAGAACGGATTGCCGCCTCGCGCCCTGCCCCCGGGCCCTTCACGTAGACTTCCACCTGCTTGACGCCGTGCTCCATCGCCTTGCGGGCCGCGGCCTCCGCCGCGAGCCCCGCGGCAAACGGGGTGCCCTTGCGGGACCCCTTGAATCCGGTGGCCCCGGCGCTTGACCACCCCAGCACGTGGCCCTGGGGGTCGGTGATCGTGACAATCGTGTTGTTGAACGTCGACTGAATGTGGGCCACGCCCGTGGGCACACTCCGCCGTTCCTTCTTCCGACTTCTCCCGGTTGCCATCTCGTCGCCTCTCCGTGGTGCTACCGCTTCGTCAGCTTGCGCTTCCCCGAGCCCACCGTGCGCTTCGGCCCTTTCCGCGTGCGCGCATTGGTCCGGGTGCGTTGCCCACGCACGGGAAGGTTCTTCTTGTGACGCAGGCCGCGGTACGAACCGATCTCAACCAGTCGGCGGATATCCATGGCGATGTCCCGGCGCAGGTCGCCCTCCACCTTGTAGTTGCGGTCGATGTAGTCCCGCAGGCGGGTCACTTCTTCCTCGGTCAGGTCGCGCACGCGCGTGTCCGCACTGACCCTGGTCGCCGCCAACGCCTGCTGCGCGCGGCTCAGCCCCACGCCAAAAATGTAGGTGAGAGCCACTTCCACCCGCTTGTCCCGCGGGAGATCAACCCCTGCGATGCGAGCCATCGGCCCCTCCTGTCAGCCCTGCTTTTGTTTGTGCTTGGGGTTCTCGCAGATGATGTACACCCGCCGCCCCCGCTTGACGACCTTGCACTTCTCGCACACCGGCTTGACTGATGCCCGTACCTTCATGGTCGCGTTCCTCTCGCCGTGAAAAACTCATGCCCTAGCGATAGCGGTACGTAATCCGCCCGCGCGTCGGGTCATAGGCGGACAATTCGACTTTCACGCGATCCCCGGGCAGGATTCGGATGAAGTTGATGCGCATCTTGCCCGAGATGTGGGTCAGAACCCGTTGGCCGGTGCTCAGCTCCACGCGAAACATGGCATTGGGCAGCACCTCCACCACCTGGCCCTCCACCTCAATCGCGTCCTTCTTCATCTCGCTCCCCGCATCATCGCCCGCTAATGAGCGCCAGGAACAACGGCCCCCCGCCGACTCTGGGGAGTCTGCGGGGTAGCCTTACAGATTATACGGTGCGAGGCACGCGTCGTCCACTACACCACCCCGCCGGGGATGGCGGTCAGGATCAAGGGACCGGTCGCAGTCACGGCGACTGTGTGCTCGAAGTGCGCCGAGGGTTGCCCGTCTCGTGTCCGGACCGTCCATCCGTCGTCGTCCATCATGACCTCGTACCCGCCCAAATTCACCATGGGCTCGATGGCCAGGGTCATACCCTCCCGCAGCAGTGTCCCCGTGCCGGGCTCCCCGAAGTTAGGGATCTGCGGCTCTTCGTGCAGGGCCCGACCGATTCCGTGCCCCGCGAAATCCCGGACCACAGACAACCCGGCGGCTTCGACGTAGCGCTGGATCGCAGCGCCCACATCTCCCAGCCGCTTGCCCGACCGCACCTGCTCGATCCCCCGGTACAGGGCCTCCCGCGTCACCTGCAGCAGCCGCTGCAGGGGGGGAGCGATCTCGCCCACCGGAACGGTCACCGCAACATCGCCATGGACGCCGTCGAGGACGGCACCCAGATCGATCGAGACGATCGACCCCGGCGCCAGCGGGCGAGTGTTGGGGATCCCGTGGACCACTTCATCGTTCGCCGAGACGCAGATGCTCGCCGGAAACCCTCGATATCCCTTAAACGAGGGCGTTCCTCCACGCTCCCGGATGAAGCGTTCTGCGAGGGCATCTAGCTCTGTCCCGTGCACCCCGGGGCGGACCGCGGAGACCACCTCGCGCAACGCCTCGGCGGCAAGACCCCCCGCGCGCTGCATCTGTTGGATCTCTGCTTCCGTCTTCAAAATGATGGTGATGGTCCGCGGTACCATGGTCGTCCCCCGCTAATCCGGCTTCTGGGAGCCCGTCTTGGTTTTGACGATGGCCACCAGATTCCGGTATACGGTTTCGATATCCCCATCGCGCAGGGGCTCGAAAATCCCCCGGCGGCGGTACAGGTCCGTCAGTGGCTCCGTCTCCCGGTGGTACACTTCCAGCCGCCTCCGCACCGTCACTTCGCGGTCATCCTCCCGCTGAAACAGTGGACTGCCGTCGAGGTCGCAGCGCCCCGGCACCTTGGGCGGGCTCGCCTCGAGGTGGTAAATGTGCCCCTGCCTACACACCCGCCGCCCGGCCAGGCGGCGGACGATTACCTCATCGCTCACGTCGAAGTACACCGACACATCGATCGGCCGGCCACTGGCCTCGAGCACCCGGTCCAATGCCTGCGCCTGCTTCACCGTTCGGGGAAACCCATCCAGCACGAACCCTCGCCGGGCGTCGGGCTGGTTTAACCGGGCGTGCACGAGGGCAATCATCACGTCATCGGGAACCAGCTCGCCGGCGTCCACAAATTTCTGTGCGCGCTGACCCAGAGGCGTCCGCGCCCGGATCGCCGCGCGCAGCATGTCGCCGGTGCTGATCTGAGGGATTCCCTCCCGCTGCTGCAACAACTGCGCCTGCGTCCCCTTCCCGGCGCCCGGAGGCCCGAAGAAGATCAGGTTCACCTCATGAACCCTTCGTAGTGACGCATCAGGACGTAGGCTTCGATCTGCTTCATCGTCTCCAGGGCCACCCCCACCACGATCAGTAGCGACGTCCCGGCCAGGTAGAAGGTCAGCACGCCGGTGCCCCGGGCCAAGTAAATCGGCAGGACCGCGATCGCCGCCAGGGTCAGTGCGCCCACCAGAGTGAGACGTTCCGCGACGCGGCTAAGGTACTCGCTTGTCGGCCGCCCCGGCCGGATGCCGGGAATGAATCCCCCGTACTTTTTGATGTTCTCGGAGATGTCGTTGGGGTCAAAGCTGACCGCCGTGTAAAAGTACGTGAAGAGAATGATCAGGATAAAGTACAGGATGTCCCCCCACAACTGGCCGGGCAGGATGGCCTGCCCCAGCCGCCGGATCCACTCGTTATTCACAAAGGTGGCAATCGTCCCCGGAAACTGGAGCACGGACACGGCAAAGATGATCGGGATGACACCGGCTTGGATGAGCCGCAGGGGCAGGTGCGTGCTCTGCCCTCCGTAGACGCGCCGCCCGACCACCCGCTTGGCGTACTGCACGGGGATCTTACGGATCGCCTGGGTGACCGCGACCACGGCGATAATGCTCGCCAGGACGACGGCGATATCCAGCAGAAATGAAATCACCCTCACCTCGCCCACGCGCAGCAGCCCTAGGGTCTGGGCGGTCTGGCTCGGCAGGCGGGCCACGATGCCGCCGAAGATGATCAGCGACACGCCGTTGCCCACCCCGTACTCGGTCATGACCTCCCCTAACCAGGTCAACAGCATCGTCCCCGCGGTCAGCGTGACCACGATCATCCCCATCGTCAGCGGCCGCGTGTCGGGGAGAGCCCCCAGGTTGCGGATGAGCACCGTCTGCCCCATCCCCTGCAAGACGGCGAGGACGACGGTGAGGTAGCGGGTGTACATGCCGACCTTGCGCCGACCCGCCTCGCCCTCTTCCTGCGCCATTTCCTTCAGGGTGGGGAAGACCACCTGGAGCAAGCTCATGATGATAGACGCGGTAATGTACGGGAACACGCCCAACGCAAAGAGCGCAAACCGGCTGAAGGCGCCGCCCACGAACAGATCCAGGAAGTTGAACACGCTCCCTTGCTGCTTGAGAATGCGATCCAACGCGTGGACGTCCACGCCGGGGACCGGCAGGTGGGTCCCAAAGCGGTACAACACCAGCATGATCGCCGTGAAGACCGCCCGCCGGCGCAGGTCGGCGATGCGAAGGGCGTTAAGCAGGCCGCCCAGCACTGGGAATCACCTCGGCTCGTCCGCCCGCCTTCTCGATCGCCGCGAGCGCGCTCTTGCTAAAGGCATGGGCCTTAATGGTGAGGGGACGGTCGAGTGCACCGGTCCCCAAGATTTTGATCCGACCCGCCTTGACCAGATGCGCATCCTGCAGCTGCGTGGGCGTGACCTCGCTGTTGGGGGGGAAACGGTTGAGGGCACGCAAATTCACCGGAGCGTACTTGAGGCGCGCCACGCCGCCGGCGTGGCTCACCCCCCCGGCCCGTACCCCGCGCCGAAACGGCAGGCGCTTCGTCAGGATGGTCTGACCGCCCTCAAATCCTGGGCGTGGCCCGGGCCCCGCACGCGCCTGCTGCCCTTTCCGTCCGCGGCCGCTGTAGCTTCCGCGTCCGGACCCCAGCCCGCGTCCCACGCGGCGCCGGGGGCGGCGAGCCCCGCGCGCTGGCTTGAGCGTGTCAAATGTCAGCATCGTTGGTTTCAACGTGACGTCCCGATGAGTTCTTCCACCGGCTTGCCTCGTGTCTTCGCCACTTCCTCAGGCGTCCGCAGTTCCAAGAGCGCGGTGAGGGTCCCCCGCGCCTGATTGATCGGGTTGCGGGAGCCCAACGACTTGGTGAGAATGTCCTTGATCCCGGCCGCCTCGATGACCGCCCGCACGGATCCCCCCGCGATCACGCCGGTGCCTTCGGAGGCGGGCTTCAGCAAGACCTTGGACGCCCCAAACAACCCGATGACCGGGTGGGGAATCGTCGTCTTTTTCAGCGGGACGGTGATGAGCTGCTTCTTGGCATCCTCCACGGCCTTGCGGATCGCATCCGGCACCTCCGCGGCCTTCCCGAGCCCGACGCCCACGTGCCCCTGCTCATCGCCGACGACAACCAGCGCAGCAAAGTTGAAGCGCTTCGCGCCCTTCGTGACCTTGGCCACACGGTTGATCCAGATGGCCTTCTCGACCGTGAGGTTCACTGACGCAGGGTCCACTCGCTTAGTGCCCATTCCATCCTCCATCGTTCGCGCTCCCGAGCGGACAGGTACAGCTAAGCCGGGGAGATCGCGTCGTCAGAATTGCAGTCCGGCCTTCCGGGCGGCGTCGGCGAGGGCTTTGACTCGACCGTGATATTTGAAACCGCCCCGGTCGAACACCACCGCGGTGATGCCTTTGTCGCGGGCGCGGCGCGCCAGCAGCTGGCCCACGAGCTCACCCGCCGCCGTCTTCTTCTGGCCCTTGACCTGCGGGCGCAGCTCGGGATCAAGCGTTGAGGCGGTTACTAACGTCAGGCCCTTGGTGTCATCAATGATTTGTGCGTAGATGTGCTGTAAGCTCCGGAACACCGACAGGCGCGGGCGCCCCTGTGTCCCCCGCAGGGTCTTGCGGCTCCGCGCGTGGCGCTGGAGGCGCAAGACGTTGCGTTCCGCTCGCTTGAACATCGCTACGGTCCCGCCTTCCCGCCGACCCCGGCCACTCCGCCCACCGTACGCCCGGCTTTGCCCGGCTTGAGCTTGATGCGCTCGCCGACGTAGCGAATCCCCTTCCCCTTGTAGGGGTCGGGGGCGTGGGTGCCCCGGATGCGGGCCGCCACCTGGCCGACCTGTTCCTTGTCAATCCCGCTGACCACGATCCTCGTCGGTTGCGGCAGGTCGAACTGGATCCCCGCGGGTGCCGGAACGTCGACGGCATGCGAGTACCCCACCTGCAGGGATAACCCCGTGCCTTGCTTGGTGGCGCGGTACCCGACGCCGACGATGTCCAACTCGATCTTGTAGCCCTCGACGACACCGCGGACCATGCCGGCCAGCAAGGCACGCGTCAGCCCGTGGAGCGCGCGGTGATGTTCCAGGTCGGTCGGGCGCTGCACAGTAAGCGTGCCATCCTGCAGCTGCACGGTCATGTCAGGATGACAGTCGCGCACCAGCCGTCCCCGCGGTCCCTTCACCTCGACGGTGCGTCCAGTCACTTTGATTTCGACGCCCTTGGGAATCACGATGGGCGCCTTCCCCACTCGGGACATCACAGACCCTCCACGCCAAGCACGTCTCCGCCGCTCACCCGTTCCGCCTCCGACGCATGCGAGGCGGAGCGGTTACCAGACATAACAAATGACCTCGCCGCCGATCCCCAGCCGCCGGGCTTGGCGATCGGTCATCACCCCGCGGGAGGTCGTCAGGATAACAACCCCCAGTCCGCCGCGCACACGCGGGATCTCCTGCAGCCGGGCGTACAACCGCAACCCCGGCCGGCTCACCCGCGTGAGGCCCGACAGCGTGGCCTCTTTGCGCGCGCCATACTTCAAGGTGACCCGCAGCACGCCCTGAGGACCGCGGTCAATCCGGTGCCAATCGGCGATGAACCCCTCATCTTTTAGGATCCGCGCGATCTCCATCTTCAGGCGGCTGCCAGGCACGTCGACGTGATCGTGCCGGGCCCGCACGCCATTGCGGATCCGTGTCAGCATGTCAGAAATCGGATCGGTAATACCGCCCACCGTGTGTACCCTCCCGATCGAGCCGCTTACCAGCTCGCCTTAACCAACCCGGGAATCTCGCCCCGGTGGCCCAACTGCCGCAGACAGATCCGGCACAACCCAAATTTTCGAAACACGGCCCGAGGCCTCCCGCACCGCAAACAACGCGAGTACTTGCGCACTTTGAACTTCGGGGTGCGCTTCCACTTCTCGATCATCGACTTCTTGGCCACGTCGTCGCTCCTTTGCGCGGGTCGGTCAGGCCGTCTCTGGTTGACGCAGCGGCAGTCCCAGCAAGCGCAACAATTCCCGGCCTTCTTCATCGCTGCGGGCCGTCGTCACCAGCGTCACATCCATGCCCCGGACCTTTTCCACTTTGTCGTAGTCGATCTCCGGGAAGATCAACTGCTCCCGCAACCCAATGTTGAGGTTGCCGCGTCCGTCAAACTGTTTTTCGGAGATGCCCTTGAAGTCTTTGATCCGCGGCAGGGCCACGTTGAAGAGCTTGTCCACAAACTCGTACATCCGGTCGCCCCGCATCGTCACCTTGGCCGCGATCGGAATCCCGCGGCGCAGCTTAAAGGCCGCGATCGCCTTTTTCGCTCGCGGAATGATCGGCTTCTGACCCGCGATGAGCGTGAGCTCTTCGACGGCTTTGTCTAAGAACCGCGTGTCCGTGGTCGCATCGCCAACCCGCATGTTGATGACCACTTTCTCCAGCTTCGGGACTTCCATCACGTTGCGGTACCGGAACTGCTCCCGCAGACGGGGAAGGACCTCCTGCCGATACCGGACTTTCAGCCGCGCAGGCACCCGGGGCTCGACCGGTCCGGCCGGCGCCTTCGGCGGCTCGGCGGGCTTTCGCTCGGGCTTCTTGGCCGGAGCGGAGACCTCTGCCGACGGCGCCTTCGGCGGGGACAGTTTTTCCTCCGCCCCCTTCGGTGCTGCGGGAGCGGGGGGGGTCTTCTTCGGAGGAGCGGCCTCCGTTGGCTTTGGAGCCGCGCCGCCCTTGGCCTTGGCGCTCTTGGCGTCTTGCGCCTTCGGCGCGGCGCGGTCGGAGGCGCCCTTCGGCGCCGTGCGCTTTTTCTCTGTCATTGTTCGAGGTGCTCCCCGCACCGCTTACAGACGCGCACTTTCGTGCCGTCGGACAGGTAGCCATGCCCGACCCGCGCGGCCTTGCTGCACTTCGGGCAGACCAGCATCACCCGGCTGCTGAAGATCGGGGCTTCCTTCTCCACGATGCCCCCCTGGGGCAACTTCTGCGTGGGCTTGCTGTGACGCTTGTGGATGTTGATGCCCTCCACGATCACGCGGCCGTGCTTCGGCTGCACCTGCAGCACCTTGCCCCGCTTGCCGCGGTGCTGACCGGCAATCACTTCGACCGTGTCGCCTTTCTTTACGTGAATCGCTTCTCGTGCCGTGACCACACTCATTACCGACTCCTCACCTGTTGGTATGCAGGCCTGCGGCCCCGGAGCGCGGGCTTGTTGCTGCCCGCGTCGTTTAGAGCACCTCAGGGGCCAGCGAGATGATTTTCATGAACTGCTTGTCGCGCAGTTCGCGCGCCACGGGGCCAAAGATGCGCGTACCCCGCGGGTTGAGCTGGTCGGTCAGGATCACCCCGGCGTTGTCGTCAAAGCGGATATAGGATCCATCCGACCGGCGCAACTGCCGCGTCGTGCGCACCACCACCGCCCGGACAACCTCCCCTTTCTTGACGGGGCTGTTCGGGATGGCCTGCTTGATCGAGCACACGACGACGTCCCCGACCGTCGCGTAGCGGCGAGTGCTGCCGCCGAGGACGCGGATCACCATGAGCTGCCGCGCGCCCGTATTGTCGGCGACCTTCAGCCGGGTGTACGTCTGAATCATCGCGCTTTCTCCAGAACTTGCACCACGCGCCAGCGCTTGTCTTTGCTCAGCGGGCGCGTCGACTCCAGCAGTACCCGGTCGCCCTGCTTCGCCTGGTCGGCGGCATTGTGCGCCTTGAACTTGAGCACATGGCGGAGGGTTTTGCCATACATCGGATGCCGGCGTGTCGTCTCGACCCGCACAACGACGGTCTTCATCATCTTGTCGCTGATGACCACCCCGACGCGCGTCTGGCGCCGATTTCGCTCGTCCGTCACACGTGCACTCCTTTTTCGGCCAGCACCGCCTTCAGCCGGGCCGTGTCCTGGCGCAAGGTGCGCCGCTTGGCCGTGTTGGGCTGTTGGCCCGCGACCTTCAGGCGCAGGCTGAACAGCTCGCGCTGCGTGTCCTCCAGCTTGCGCTGCAACTCCTCGGGGGATAACTCGCGCAACTCGCGCGCTTCTAGGGTCATGAGGTGACCCCCTCGGCCCGCGCCACGAACTTCGTCTTGATCGGCAGCTTATGGCGCGCCAGCGTCAGGGCCTCTTTCGCGTTGGCCTCGTCCACCCCGGCCAACTCAAACATGATGCGCCCCGGACGCACCACGGCCACGTACCCTTCGATATTGCCCTTGCCGCTGCCCATGCGGGTCTCCGCGGGCTTTTTCGTGAACGGCTTGTCGGGAAAGATCCGGATCCATAGCTTGCCGCCCCGCTTGATGTACCGGGTGATCGCGCGGCGCGCCGCCTCGATCTGCTTGCTCGAGATCCACGCCGGCTCGAGGGCCTGCAATCCGTACTCGCCGAAGGCGATCGTCGCCCCGGCCAGCGGATGCCCGCGCATGCGGCCCCGGTGGGCCTTACGATATTTGGAGTGCTTAGGCGCCATCATCGGTTGGTCTCCTGGTCACGACCGGGCGTGGGACTTTGGTCGGGATGACCACGGTGCGATCGGATTCAGCCCCCCCCGTCACCGGGGCGGGTTCGCTGGGCGGGCCCCCGGCGCGCTCGAACGGCCGCGGGGGACGCCGCAGTTCCGTTTCCAGTCGCCGCTCGGGCAGAATCTCCCCGCGGTAGACCCACACCTTCACGCCAATCCGCCCGTACGTCGTCAGCGCTTCGGCGATACCAAAGTCGATATCCGCCCGGAGGGTGTGCAGCGGGACACGTCCCTCGCGGTACCACTCATAGCGGGCGATCTCCGACCCGGCCAGCCGTCCCGAGCAGGAAATGCGGATGCCCTTTGCTCCCGCGCGGAGGCTGCGCTGCACGGCCTGCTTCATGGCCCGGCGGTAGGCGACACGCCGTTCCAGTTGCTGCGCGACGTTTTCGGCAACGAGCAGGGCCTCCAATTCAGGCCGACGGATTTCCTGCACGTTGAGCTGCACCTGCTTGCCGGTCATCTCATCGAGCTCCTTCTTCAGCGCATCGATCCCCGTCCCGCCGCGCCCGATGATGATGCCGGGCCGGGCGGCATGGATGATCACGCGCACCTGCGGTTTGCCGCCGACCCCCGACTGGGTGCCGAACCGTTCAATCTCCACGCGCGAGATGCCCGCCCGGGACAACTTCTTCTTGATATGGGTCCGAATCGTCAGGTCCTCGAGGATGAGGGGGGCCATCTTCTTGGCGTACCACCGCGACTCCCAATCGCGAATGATCCCGACCCGTAACCCTATTGGGTGAATCTTTTGCCCCACCAGGTCACCTCCACATGAGAATGACTAGCGTCCTGAGTCGGCCACAATCACGGTGATGTGACTACTCTTCTTGGCGAGCACATCGGCGCGCCCGCGGGCGCGCGGGTGCACGCGCTTCGTCACCGGGCCCTCATCGACGTAGGCCCGGGCCACAACCAGCGTGTCCTTTGCCAATTCCAGGTTGTTCTCGGCATTCGCGACCGCCGACTTCAGCACGCCTTCGACGACACGCGCTGCGGGCGAGGGCGTAAACTGGAGCAACGCCTGTGCCTCCGCCACGGGGCGCCCGCGGATCAAGCTCACGACCCGCCGCACCTTGGGCGCCGATAGCCGCACGTACTTCGCCTCCGCCCGCGCTTCCATCGGTCTCCTCTACGACCCCGTTGACGGGGCCGCCGGGGCACTCGGGGCGGACGCGGCCGGGGTCACCCCGGTCGTGCGTTCCGCTGCGGCAGCCGCCGCGGCAGCCGCTCCCGCGACCCCGTGTCCTTTAAACGTCCGCGTAGGGGCGAATTCCCCCAGTTTGTGGCCCACCATCTGTTCGGCAATATAGATGGGCACGTGCTTGCGGCCGTCGTAGACCGCAATCGTATGCCCCACCATGTCGGGCAGGATCGTTGAGCGCCGCGACCAGGTCTTGATCACCTTGCGTTCCCGCGTCCGGTTCAGCTCCCGAACTTTTTTCGCAAGATGCTCGTCGATGAAAGGCCCCTTTTTCGTTGACCGACCCATAGGTAATCCCCGGCAGTCCTCTCCGCCGCGGTTAGTTCCTCCTCTTCACGATGAACTTGTCGCTGATCTTCGGCTTACGCGTCTTGTAGCCCAGCGTCGGCTTGCCCCACGGGGTCACCGGACCCGGCATGCCAATCGGCGATCGCCCTTCCCCCCCGCCGTGCGGGTGACTGGCCGGGTCCATGGCCACTCCGCGCACGCCCGGGCGGATCCCCAGCCACCGCTTCCGGCCGGCCTTGCCAATCGTGATGGACGAGTGTTCGAGATTGCTGACCTGGCCGACCGTCGCCATGCATTCGAGGGCCACGAGCCGCACTTCGCCAGACGGCAGCCGCACGTGCGCATACTCGCCTTCCTTGGCCATCACTTGCGCCGCAGTTCCCGCCGACCGCACCAGCTGGCCGCCGCGCTTTGGGGCGAGCTCGATGTTATGAATCATCGTGCCCACCGGGATGTGGCGCAGGGCCGTCGCGTTCCCCGGGCTGATTTCCACCTCCGGTCCGGACAGGATCCGGGCGCCGACGGTCAATCCCTCGGGCGCCAGAATGTAGCGTTTCTCTCCGTCGGCGTAGTGCAAAAGGGCCAATCGCGCCGAGCGGTTCGGGTCATACTCAATCGCCGCCACTTTCGCCGGAACGCCCTGCTTGTCACGGCGGAAATCCACCACCCTGTAGTTACGCTTGTGGCCGCCACCGCGGTGACGCACGGTGACGCGACCCTGGGCGTTGCGGCCGCCCGTCTTGCGCAGCGGCTCGAGCAGGGAGCGCTCGGGGGTCGTTTTAGTGATCTCGTCAAATGTCGCGACGGTCTTAAACCGCTGTCCTGGCGTCTGTGGCTTGAACTTTTTGAGCCCCATGTGCTTTGGCCTCCCTTCGCGTAGCGCGCCGCCGACGCCGGCGCCACGATCCCGCCAGGCGGTGCGGCACGCGTCTGCGGGAGCTTACGTGAGCGTCTCCAGGTCAATCTTTTGTCCTGCCGCCAGCGTGACCACGGCCTTCTTATAGCCTTGCGTCTGGACGGTGTGTTGGCCACGCCGCCGCTGCCGACCGGGAATCCGAATCGTGTTGACCTTCCTCACCTGCACACTGAACAGCTGCTGCACCGCGTGGCGGATCGCCGGCTTCGTGGCGTCCCCCGCCACTTCAAACGTGTACTTGCCGACCTCGTTGCCCCGGGTACTCTTCTCGGTCAGGATGGGCCGACGGATGACGGTGCGCGGATCGGTCATCGTCCAAACACCTCGACGAGCGCGTCTACCGCCGGTGTCGTCAACACGACGGTGTCAGCACCCAGGAGGTCATACACCGTTACACCCGCGGCCGGCCGCACGACGACGTGCGGAAGATTCGCGGCCGACCGCACGAGCATGGCATCCGGGGCCGCGGTGACCACCAGCGTCTTCCCCTTGACTGGCAGGTGCGCCAGCAGCGCGACCACGGCCTTCGTCTTGGGCGCCTCCAGGGTCGGCGGATCCACGATCACAATTACCCCTGCCGCCGCCTTCGCGGACAGGACCGACCGCACGGCCAACTGTCGGATCTTCTGGGGCGTGTGTTGCCTGTGCTCACGCGGCTGGGGGCCAAACGAGATGCCTCCGCCCACGAAGAGGGGCGCCTTCCGGCTCCCGTGCCGCGCGCGCCCCGTGCCCTTCTGCCGCCAGATCTTGCGGGTACTGCCCGATACTTCCCCGCGCGTCTTGGTCGAGTGCGTTCCCGCCCGCCGGTTGGCCATCTGCGCCACGAGGACTTCGTGGACCACCGCCGTATGGGGCGTAATGCCAAACACGTCGGCCGGCAGCTCCACCGAGCCTCGTCCTTGTCCCTGGGCGTCAAACGCCTGAGCGGTCGGCATCGCGGCTACGTGGCACTCCCGGCGGGGGCCGATGTCGTGACAGGTTTGCCGGAGGCGGTCTTGCGCACCATGACCAGACCGCGTCGCGGTCCTGGCACCGCGCCGTGGATCAGCAGCAGATGCTGGCCGGGGTCGACCTTCACCACGGCCAGCCCTTGTACGGTCACACGAGCCCCACCATACCGACCAGGCATGCGCTTGCCGGGCCACACGCGTCCCATATCCGAGGACCCAATGGAACCTATAGCTCGGTGCATGAGGGAGACGCCGTGGGTAGCGCGCTGGCCCTTGAAGCCGTGTCGTTTCATCCCCCCGGAAAACCCGCGGCCCTTGCTGGTTCCCACGACATCCACGACGTCTCCGCCCGCGAACGCTTCGACCGTGATCTCCTGACCGACGGTGTACGTCTCCCCCGCCGCGGGCACGAACTCCCGGACGATCCGCCGGGGCGCGGTTTTCGCCCTGGCGAACACACCCTTCATCGCTTTGGTCACCTTACGCTCAGGCAGCGCCTCAAACCCGATCCTGGGACGCAAACTGGGGATGACCCAAATCTTTGATGCGGCGGGCAACGTGGGGCCGGGGACCGTTG
>MNEU01000074.1 GCA_001917855.1 Armatimonadetes bacterium 13_1_40CM_64_14
ATTCTACCTTATGAAGCCGACCTGTCCGGCGGAGGTGCTCGATGATTGGGGTCGCGGCTTCGTCGGTTCGCTTGCCCGCTAACCACCCAAACTTGTCCGTGAACACGCCAAACTCGTCGATAGGCGCGATCACGGGCAATCCGTGCTCTTTGCCAAGAGCGAAGTCCTCGGCACCGCAGCCGGGGGCGATGTGCACGATCCCGGTGCCCTCGTCCGCGCCCACCGCTGTCCATGGGATGACGCGGTGCTCCACCCCCTGCTGAGGGGGCAGGTCGTCAAATGGGCCTGCGTAATGCATCCCGACTAGCTGCTTCCCCTGGAGCCGCTCAACAAGGGTATAGTCGCCGCGTAGGACAGAGAGGGTTCCTTCGGCGAGGACGAGTTCCTCGTCGTTCTGGCGCACCACGGCATACGTGAGATCGGGGTGCACGGCTGCGGCCACGTTGCTGGTCAGCGTCCAGGGCGTGGTGGTCCAGACCAAGAGGGCCCGATGCGGATGTCCGATGAGCGGGAATCGCACGAATAGGCCGGGGTGGGTGATCTCTTGGTAGCCTTCAGTGACAATCTCATGTTCGCTGATGCCGGTCGAGCAGCGTGGACACCACGGCATGACATCGTGGCCTTTATAGACCATCCCCCGCTCCCAGCACTGCTTGAGGAACGCCCAGATCTCATAGTTGTTTTCATCAGAGAAGGTGTAATACGACCCCCCCAGTTGGGACCCGAGTCGGCCGACGAGTTGTTCTACGGTCCCGCTCGCGGGCCCACGCCGACCCTGCACCGTAAGGCGCTGGGCAGGATCCAAGCGCATCCCTTCGGCCAGCTGGCGCAGCAGCGCCGGGTCTTCCCAGTCCATCCACATGCCAAGCCGCACAGACTGCTCGCCGATCTGCGCCGCGTAGGTCAGGACGCGCTCTTTGCAGAGGTTCACGAACGGCCCAACGCCGAACTTCTCGATGTCGCGTTTGCTGCGGAATCCGAGGTCGCGTTCGACGTTCACTTCAACCCAGAGGCCCTGACAGTCGAAGCCATTCTGGTAGCGTTGCCGGAACCCGCCCATCGTCTTGTAGCGCTGAAAGAGATCCTTATAGGTCCGCCCCCAGGCATGGTGCACCCCCATGGGGTTGTTGGCGGTGATCGGGCCATCCAAGAAGGACCAGCGCTGCTTCGCTCGCTCGTTGCGACGGAGGTACTTGCCGAGGATGTCCTGGGCGGTCCACCATGCTAAGATCTCTCGCTCAAGAGCCGGGAAGGCAACCTTCGACGGTACAGGGCGGAAGCGGAGTCGGACCACACCTGTTGGCACCCCGGAGGTCTGACGCTGACGGTGTGTCTTCCGGGCCGCAGTCCTCTTGCGCCTCGTCGTGGCAGTTGACGCCGGCCGCGTTCGCTTAGCTCGCATAGCGCCTCCACAAATACAAAGACCCACCCCGTTTTGGGGCGGGCCAACCGCGGTACCACCCAACTTCCGACCCTGGCCGACACATGGTCCCCGAGAGAGCCAGCCAGGACTCGGCACTCGCTTGGAACAGGATGATCCTATTCCGCCCTCCACGTCACGGGCGGAGGGGTCCGGCGCAGCCTACTGAAGTGAAGAGTCCTCCTCTACACCCGAAAGGATCTTCTCACTTGTTTGGTGCGCAGCTTGAAGGAGCGATCTTCCGTCGGCCACCGCCCGCCAGGCTCCTGACCCATCCCTGGCTCGCTGTGGGCGGCGTTTGCCGACGTACTCATCTCCCTCATCGCTTTGTGATTGGGGATTCTAGCATGCGGCGAAAATCTGTCAAGATGAGCCGAAGTGTTGGTCCGTCTGTCCGCTCAAGCTAGAATAGTGAGGGAGAACGGAGAGAGACGAGAGCTCATGGACAAGGCCGCGGTCTATTGCCTGCGTACCTCTCTCATCGCGATCACCGTGGCGCTGCTGCTTGCGGCGCCGGCGGGCTCTGCCACAGGCGCGGACGAGCAGGTGGCGCCATTTACAACTGTCGCCGCGGGGACTGCGTCAGGAATCCGGTCCCTTAGCCTCGTCGTGATTCGAAATCCTGCCGACTGGACCAGGGTGTGGCACAAACACGCGGTAGGTCTGCGAGGGAAGGATGCGGCTGAACCGACGATTGACTTCACGCAGGAAATGGTCATCGCTGTCTTTGCCGGCGAGGTTGGCCTGGACACGCGCGTGGCGATCATCACGATTGCGCAGAATAAGGAGAGGTTACGGGTCGTCTACCGAATCGCAAACCCCCAACCTGGACCAACGCCTCTTGACGTCACCACCATAACACCCTTCCACATCGTGCGGCTCGCGCGCTCCCCGTACCCCGTCGCCTTCGTCCCGGCAGTCGAAAAAGACATCTATTGACGTTTCACAGACGGGCCCGTGCTCTTCATTGAAGAGCTAAGGGATGGGATCAGATGACCCCACCCCTTGCGATCGTCAGTGCCCGCTGTCCGCAATAAACTAACGTCCTTCCAGTCCCACGGGCGCGAAAAATGTGTCGACGGGGCCGTTGCGGCTGTCCGCCCACGTAGCGAGGACGCGGTCTTCCGCCCGTACGCTGCCGATGTAATCGCCAAAATTGGGGAAGACGTTCCACAGGGATGTGCACCAGTTTGAAGTCGCTGTACTCACCAGCACGGGGGGATCAAAACTCCGCCCGCCATCCTGAGAGGTGGCGATGAAAGTGTTGACCAGGGAATTGGCCGGCCCCCTTCGACGCACAGTTCCCAAACGGTTGAAGAAAACAGTGCAGACCGGATTCGTCGATACTAACATTTCTTGGCTCTCGTAGTAGACGACCGTCACCGTCCCATCGGAGGCGGCGGTTACGACAGGCCACCACCGCTTTAACCCAGTGGCCGGCGGTGCCGACGCCACAGGGGTCGGCGGCGAGCTCCACGTGAGGCCAAGGTCGTCCGAGAACGTGACGAAGACCTGAGATGAAGTGAGACGCTGCCCTCTGCACAACGGCGTTGCGGCCGGCGGCGAACAAGGGACCAGCGGGATAGCGGTGACGGGTGCTACCGCACTGGCGTACGCGACATAGAGGCGTCCCATGAGACGTCCTTCCGTCACGAAGGCGATTCGCGGATGGTCGTTGATGCGGTCCCGGTTGAAACCTACGGGCGGGTTGTTCCGCATGGTGTTGATCGTGGCGACCACCACGGGATGATCAGGATGATCAAACGTCGCACCTCCATCCAACGAGCGAGCGACCACAATCTGAGCAGTCACGGCACCCGTGGAGCTCGGCGGCACGCCGAGATCAGGGCCACGCTGCCAGGCCACGAAGACCTCACCGTCAGGTCCAACCGCCGGCGCGGAGCTCTGCTGAAGCGTTCCTGCCAAGCCACAGGTCGAGCTTCCCGGGATAGTATTAAACGTCAAGTCCCTTCCGGCAATCACTGGACCGAGCCAGGAGTGGCCACCGTTGGTCGTACGCCACACCTCGATTTGGCCGAACCCGTCTGCGGCGAAGCCACATCCCTCAATGAAGTTTGTCAACGAGACCACGCCGCGGCCTCTCCCCGCCTTGTCCACGGCAATTGCTTCCTTATCGTAGAGGTCGCACGGAGTGCGATCCGTTCGAGGCGGACGGTTGGCGCATAGGTTCACGGCATTCGGGGCGTTGAACACGTGGACATCGTGCCACACAAAAGAGTCCCCTCTGAAGTGCCCGCGATGCACACTGACGCCAAGGTCGATAATCGTCCTCGGCGCGGGCGCCGGGTTGATGATTGCCCGATCATCCACGGCAAGGTTGGCGTAGAAGAAGGTCCGCCGATCCTTCCCGCCTCGGTCTAGCCAGGGATCCCCGCGTGTGAACACGTGGTCGATGACCTGCGGGGCACTCCCGTCAGTGAACGTGCGCCCTCCATCTGTCGAAAAACCATAACCCGAGAGCCCCGGGGGGTTTCCGGGTGTGCACGGGGGTTGCCGGTTAAAGGGTTCGCCACAGAACCCCTGGGCATTGTTGAATCCCACTACGATGTGCTGTCCGTCCTCATCGGCGGCAACGGTCGTCTCGCTTCGCCCCAGTAAGCCTGCACCCGGGAGGATTTGTGCGCGGTTCACTCGGACGTTCGGGCCGATCTCGATGTCCTGAGAGTCCAGCTCAGGGACACCGGAGTCAGCATCCAGCCCAAATGGTGCGCCCTGACCCGCCGAGCTGAAACGCTCGCTCGACGGCTCGTTTACGTCGCCTGTATCCTGACTGAAGCCAGGCGACATGCTCAGGGTCACGATGATAGCGACAAGGGCGCCCACGAATGCATCGTGCCGAAACCTTTTCATCTGATTCCTCCTCTGTTTACTTTCCCGCCCACGTCCGACACTCCGAGCATCGACGAACGACTCGTGGCCAGAGTCTTCGCCTACGGCCGCCGATGAAGACAGCAGACCATTGGTTTCACCTTCATGAACAACGGGGGGGATTAAGAACGCTGCAGAGCAAGCCGGTTCGCCACACCTCGATGCGTTCCTTCTTTTTTCGAGAGACGGAGGCATGGGGAGCGGGGAAGAGTATGAAGTTTGCGTCCGCTTTGTGGAAGTTTGAGAGAACAAGGACGCTACGAATCAAACAGCGGGCCCCGACCCACCTACTGCACCGAGGAGGATTCCACGCGGGATCTGATGAGAACGTACAACAAGGCCGTCGACAACTGAGCCGCATGGGGCCAAGACTCGGGGACCCTGGGGGAAACCGGTCAAGAGAACCATCAGGGACCGTTGATTACTTCAGCGCTGCCTCGTCTCCCGAAGTTTTCGCGCTCTTGTTTCCTTCAGGCAGGCCGTCATCCGGGCTGGTATCCACGCCAGGATGGTCTACGGATACCACGCGCCACACCTCCGCTAGCGAGGTGACCCCTACCGCCGCCTTGGCCAGCCCATCGGCCAGTAGCGTCGTCATCCCTCCCCGCTGCGCCGCCGCCGTGAGTTCGTGGTGCGGGGCTCGGGTGATCACCAGGTGCCGCAGCGTGTCAGTCATCTCCGCGATCTCGAACAGCGCCACCCGCCCCCGGCACCCCGTGTAGTTACAGGACTCACACCCCTGCCCCAGCCCGTAACTGCCCCCTGAATCCTCCACCCCCACCCGCGCCCGCAGCTCCTCCACCCCATGCGGGTCCACCACCTTGCATTTCGGGCACAGCACCCGCACCAGCCGCTGCGCCGCCACCCCCTCCAGCGCCGAGGCCACTAGGTACGGCTCGATCCCCATGTCCAGCAGCCGCGTGATCGCCCCCGGCGCATCGTTCGTGTGCAGCGTGCTCAGGACCAAATGCCCCGTCAGCGCCGCCTGGATCGCGATCCGCGCCGTCTCCTGATCCCGCACTTCCCCCACCATGATGATGTCCGGGTCTTGCCGCAGAAAGTGCCGCAGCGAGGAGGCAAACGTCACCCCCGCCTTCACGTTCACCTGCATCTGCGTGATCCCCGCGATCTGATACTCCACCGGATCTTCAACCGTGACGATGTTCACCTGCTCACTGTTCAGCTCGTTCAGAATCGCGTATAGCGTGGTCGTCTTCCCACTGCCTGTGGGCCCGGTGAGCAAGAAGATCCCCTGGGGGCGGCGGATCACATGCCGCAGGCGCGCGATGTTGCCCGTCGATAACCCTAGCTTGTCCAAGTCGTAGATCGGGGCGGACTTGTCCAGCAGCCGCAGTACCGCCTTCTCCCCGTAAAAGGAGGGGATCGTGGACACCCGCACGTCGATGGGCCGCCCATCCACCCGGGTCTGGAAGCTGCCGTCCTGCGGCAGGCGCCGTTCGGCGATGTCCATGTTGGCCATGATCTTGATGCGTGAGATCACATGGCCGTGGATGTGCTCCGGCAGCGTGTTCCGGGTCAAAAGGACACCGTCGACCCGGTAGCGCAGCCGGATATGTCGCTCATGGCGCTCGAGGTGGATGTCGCTCGCCCGAGTCCGCACGGCCTCTTCGATGAAATGGTTCACCAATCGCACCACTGGCGCATCCTCCGCCATGCGGCGCAACCGGTCAAGAGAGATATCCTCCCCCGCCGACAGTGATGGCGGCAGGTCCCGCACCAGCTCCTGGGCTACATCCAGCGTCGGGTACTGGTTGAGCGCATACTGGAAGTCCTGCACTGTGGTCATCGCGATGTCGACATCGAGACCCGTGACCCGCCGAATGTCATCCGCTGCCATGACATCCAAGGGGTCCACCATGGCGACACTAAGGGTGCCGTTGCGCCGAGCAAACGGAATGGCCTGGAGGCGGCTCGCCATTGGTGCAGGCAGCAGCCGCAGGATGTCTTCGGGCATGGGCGACCCGTCGAGGCGGACGAATTCGACGCCGAGCTGCTGGCTGAGGACACGGGCCAGTCGCTCCTGGTCGATGATCCCCATGTCGAGCATCACCCGGCCCAACCGGGCGCCGGTGGCGCGGTGAATTTCCAGCGACCGGTTAAGCTGGTCGCGGGTGATCATCTGCCCCTCAAGCAGCAACTCCCCGAGGGGCCGGCGGGCGATACCGCGTAGTTTTCGCTGTCCTTCAGTGTGTGTTATCTCGATACTATTTGGATCGATCTCTGCATCACGGACAGGCGTGAATGCTCCCACCCTCCTCCATTATCCTCATCAGACCCCTGGCGCCAATCGGGACAAGCCCTGCCCCCGCGTCGGGAAACTCCCCCGATGTGGTCAGGGCTGCACAGCTACAACGGCGCGACACACATGCGCAGAGACCCCAATCAAGTCAGCGTACCCCCTACACCCCCTTGAAGACGATTACCCCGCGGCCGAATAGAACACGGCGAGCGCGCCCACCTGACCTCCGCGACAATCGAGGGCCGGGCGGGCTCTTTTCGGGGCTGCAGAATGACCTGGGCGCGACTCGACGGAGTGGTAAGTTCACTATCGCCGGTTTCGAGCACGGTCAGTTCGCGCCGGTGCCGAACAATCTGGAGGCGATGCGCGCTGTCCCGGTCGGCGATCAATTCCCGCGAGCCGGAGGCTGATCTAGCGAGCCGCCGTACAACGGGAATCAGTCAAAACAGCCAGGGCCGGGGCTGCCTTTGAGGAGGGGTAGGACATTGATGTGGACCTGCACCGCCAAACGAATCGTACGCGGTGTGGTGCTCGTGGTGGCCGTTGCCGTAGTCCTTTCCAAATCGTGGCCGACCATGTCCTATGACCAGGCACGGCCAGCGCAACCGCAGGTAGGGCTTCAACACGACGTCCGCGCTGCCGATCGCGGTGTTTTCTGTAGGCACCGGCGACTTTCAGGCCGCGCTCGACACCGCGCAACCCGGCCAGATCATCGAACTGGCGGCGGGTACGACGTAATACCGTCTGTGGGCGGGGCTGCTGCTTGGGTGAACCTCCCCGCAATGATCGCGTTGGTCACCGTGGCGCCGCGGTTCTGCAGGGACGCGCTGACCAGAAGCGGGTAGGCGGGGGCCAGCCCGCTGATATAGAGGAGGCGCCCATTCTTGTAGTAGCGGATTCCACCTGCGACGATCGCAATGCGGAACACGTCCCCCCGGACGTAGGTCGTGACGGTCCGAACCATCCCGTGCTCGCGCACTTCGGCAACACCGTCGGGCTTAAGGCGAATGGCGTGTGGGATCTCGCTCGTGTCGACACCAGAGCTCCTGCCTTTGAAGCCGATGGTGCGCAAGAAGCTGGTCTCCGAAGCTGTGAATTCCACGTAGCCGTCGCCGGAGGCAATCTGCTGCTGCGAGAGGGCTCCTGCGTCCGCGCACCCATCGCATCCGGAACTCTTCGTGAGGGAGTTGCCAGAAGCTGTCACGTTCACGAGGCTGCCCCAAACAACCGCCTGGGGCCGGTCTGGGGTCGGGAGGACACCCAGAAGAGGTCCAAAACCCTGGAGCGGGTTGGCGGGTGGGCCGCTCGATGGTGCTCCAAATCCCGCGGAGGCCAGACCACCTGAGGGGCTTCCTGGGTTTTGGATGGGAGCGAAACTTCCTCCCCCACCCGAGGGACTCCCCGGACCCAGCCCCCCTCCACCCGCAGGAGCACCGCCTGCAGGAGCACCCCCTGCGGGAGCACCCCCTGCAGGAGCACCGCTTCCACTCGGAGGCGGTGTCCCCGAACCTGCCGGGGGCGGGGGCGGGGGAGGACTGCTAGTGACTGCCGCTGTCGTGAACGCAAAATCGGGTGACACCGTCATATTCGCTGCGGCGTCCTTGGACTTCACGCGGTAGTGGTACGGGGTACCAGCCGCCAGCCCACTGAGCGTGACGGCATGCGCAGTCACCAGGCTGGAGTCAAGCGGCGCCGTGCTGCCGTAGGTGGTACTCGGGCCGTACTCGACCTGGGAGTCGCTGGGTTTATCCGTCGTCCAGGTAATGGTGGCACCTGCCACGGTAATCGACGTGGCCACAACGGAGGAAATGAGTGGCGGCGTGGGGGACGCTGACGATGCCGTTATGAAGGTAAAATCGGGTGACACCGCCAGATTCGCCGCGGCGTCCTTGGACTTCACCCGGTAGTGGTACAGAGTGCTAGCCGCCAGCCCACTGAGGGTGACGGTATGCGCGGTTACCAGACTGGGGTCAAGCGGCGTCGTGCTGCCGTAGCTGATGGTCGGGCCGTACTCGACCTGGGAGTCGCTGGGTTTGTTCGTCGTCCAGGTAATGGTGGCGCCCGACACGATGATGGACGAAGCCGCTACGGCGGAGATGAGCGTCGGCGCGGGCGGCGGGGGCGCGTTGTTTACTGTGACAGGGACCGGGACGGCGGCAGCCATAAGCCCGGCAGTATTGCGGGCGACCGCTCCGAGGGTGTGAATCCCATTGGGGGCCGTCGTCGTATTCCAGGCGATCGTGTAAGGTGCGGCGGTCAGTTCCGCGCCCAGGTTCACGCTATCGAGCGTGAACTGAACGCCCGCGATGGGCAGGGTACCGGAGGCGGTTGCGGCTACAGTGACAGCCGCGCCGGAGACCGTTGCGCCGCTCGCGGGAGCCGTTAGGGAAACAGCAGGAGGCGCCACGGGCACAGCCGAGGTAGGCAGTTCGGCCAGGAAGACATCACTGCGGGCCGAGCCGTTCATGTCCGAGGTGAACAAGACATAG
>MNEU01000069.1 GCA_001917855.1 Armatimonadetes bacterium 13_1_40CM_64_14
GTGGAGGATCGCCCGGACGGCGTTACCCCGGGCCTCGTCGACGGGCTTGCCGTGCGGCCTCTCGGGAAGCGCTGTGATCGCCAGGACACCGAAAACCGTTGAGGTCAGCGCGTCTCCCCAGAACAGCCAGAGGAACGAGCGGTCCGCAAGAAACCCCGCCGCGGCGGGTCCCATCGCAAATCCCGCATTGATCGCGAGCCGATACAATGCGAATGCCGTTACCCTCCGCCCGATCGGCACGAGGTCCGCCAGCAGCGCACTGCTGGCGGGGCGATACAACTCCGCTGTCAGCCCCGCCAGGGCGGTGAGGACGCCGATCGCGGCCAGGTGCTGCGCTTGAGACAGTCCCACCAGGATCGATGCCGAGGTGAACATCGAGATCGCGATTGTAGTGCGGCGGCCCACGCGGTCGGCCAGGTATCCCCCGACGGCGGAAGCCAGGAGGCTGCCGACGCCGTAGAGGCCCACCACTGCGCCGGCCTGCACCACGGTGTACCCGCGCCTGATGAGGTAGAGAACCAAAAATGGAAGAACAAAACTGCCGAACCGATTGACAAATGTGCCCAGGTAGAGCACCCAGGCTGTGCGGGGAAGATCACGGAGGGTTCGCCGAAGGCCGGCGGGTGCAGACACGCCTCAAATCTCCGGGACCACCTGGTAAGTCGTCGCGCTGCTGATCATCGCCACGCCCACCTAATAGTCACCGGACCATCCGGCGGGACGGCATGGGGGCAACCCCACGGCACACCCGCAGACTCATCAGAGAACGGATGCTGCTTGGGGCTTGGGGCTCTCGGCTGCGCCATGTCTCCTATGGGCTCACCTTGTCGGGAGATCTGTGCACGGCTCCGCTCCGGCGCGCAACGAACCGTTGATACCCAAGTGAGCACGCCGCGATGCCAGCGATCCAGACCAGCAGTGGACCGGCGAAGACCAGCACCACGATGCAGGCGGCGAGTGAGATCGCAGCCGCATGCCTCAACGGTGGACGCAGCAGGCGCACGGCCGCGGCCATCGAGAGCACGTATGTCGCGATGAACGATGAGGTGGACAGCGGCAACAGGTCGGCGATGCCCCAGCCCTTCACATACGAGACCGAGGCGGCGACCGCGACCAGCGCCCCCGTCACCCCGAGTGCGCGCAGCGGGGTGCCGGATCCCGAGTCCACCCCGAGCCAAGCCGGTAGGTGCCGGCGGCGGCCGAGTGCACAGACGAGACGACCGATACCGGCAACGTACGCGTTCACCGGTGCGAACGACAGCACGAAACCCGCAAGGCCGACCACGAGCACGGCCGCGGGCCCAAAGGTGCCTGCGGCCATCGAGATGAGCGGGGCTCCGATTCGAGAGCCCGCGCCGTATGCGCCCGTCCCGACGGTTGCGATCGCGAGCGAGATATAGAGCACCCCCACGATCATGACGGCAATCAAGCTGGCACGCGAGATGTCCCGTGGATTCCGGAAGTCGGCGGCAAGCGGCGTAATCGCTTCCCACCCGACGAAAGCCCAGAATAGCTGCAACGCGGCGAGACCCACGGCGGTCCCGCCGTGCGGCGCGAACGGCAGAAATGCCGATCGATCGGTGCGGCCTAGCGCCGGACCGGCGACGAGGATCATGATCGCGGCGATCGCCCCGACGGACAGCAGTTGCGCGCGTGTGCTTACGCGCAGACCCGCGGCATTGAGCAGAAACGCAAAGGCTACGAGTCCGCCTCCGAGGGCGAACCTTACCTCGCGTCCTCCGCCGGTGATGCTGGCGGCGTACTCGCCGGCAATGAGGGCCGCGATCACATATCCGGTAGGTGTCTGCGCGAGGAAGATCCATCCGGCCGCCGCGCCCCACTGTGGACCGAAGGCGCGCTCGATCGCCCCCGAGAAGCCGGCGGCGTCGGGCCGGTCACGCGACAGGGCGGCGTACGTGAGCGCGAGCGGAATCGAGAGGAGCACAAGCGCAAGCCAAGCGAGCACCGAAGCCGGCCCTGCGGTCTCGGCGGCGATCGCCGGCAGGACGAGAATACCTGTACCAAGTACGGCGCCGACATACAGAGCGACGCCTTGCCAGAGCCCGAGGCTGTACCTCACAGCCGCCGTTGTGCTCGGGCGTCATGCACCTTCGGCCGCCCGTGGGCAGCAGAGCCGATTTGCGGATCGCGGTGAGTCCTAATGCCTATGTGGGACGTGATCGCCGGGGCGCACACGGACGCTAGCCAGCCCGTTTGAGCTGGTGCTTGTACATCGCGACAATCTCCGCGACGGTCGTCGCCTCCGTGGGCCCTTTATCGTCGCGGACCCGTCGGAACCGCGGGAACCGGATCGCCAGCCCAGCGCCTTCCCGAATCGCATTCCACCCCGCGGTATGCACGGGACTCAGCGTGATCTCGGCGCCGATGACCTCGTAGACCACCGTGGGGGTAAACCAGACGTCGGCCGTGAGGCGGCTGTCCACGTGCGGGTCGCGATCCGGTCGCGTGGAGGATCGCAACTGGCCGGGCAGAGCGGCCAAGAACTCATCGGTGAACCCCGAGCCAAGTTTGCACACGGTGCGGAACATCTCGTCTTTAGGGTCGTAGGCCGCCATCAGGAGCGCCCCATAGGTCCCGCCGCGTCGGCCCCGTCCGTGGAAGGCGCCGACGACCACCAAATCGACGGCGTCGGTCATTTCGCTGCGGTACTCCCGTTTGAACTTGATCCACTGCCAGCCCCGGGCCCCCGCCTGATAGACGCCCCCGAGGGCCTTGCACACGAGCCCCTCGCACCCGTCCGCCACCGCCTGTTCGAAGAACTCTTCCAACTCGCGGACGGCACTCACGCGGCGAGACACCGCCGGGTGGAAGCGGTCGTCGGGCGTGATCATCGACTCCAGCAAGCGGTGTCGTTCGGCATGGGGCTGTTCGGTGAGGTCCGTCCCGTCCACGTAGAGCGCATCGAAAGCAAAGACGGCCGTGGGAATGTCGGCCATAACTTGCTCAATCCCGTATTTGCGGCGTCGAGGCATGAGTTCCTGAAAGGACAGCAAGTCCCCGCTGGTCGGGTTAATAGCGACGACCTCGCCTTCCATGATGGCCTCGCGGGCGCGCAGATGGGTGCGGGCCAGGTCCACGACGTCGGGGTACTGCGCGGTGATTTTCTCGAGCCGGCGCGAGAAGATGTCGACCTGAGTGCCCTTCTTGTGGATCTGGAGCCGTTCGCCGTCGTACTTATACTCGGCGATGCACTGGCCACCCAGCTTCTGAAGGATCTCCTGCGGGTCTCCTAACCGTTCGGCCAGCATGGGGCGGATGGGCTTCCCGACGACGACGTGAATCTTCCGCACGGCGTCCAGGCCACCCGCGGCGACCGTACGCGCCACATAGCCGAGATCGGAGGTCAGATTGTACGCTCGTTCTAGGACCTTGCGAGCCTGTTTGCCGCCGGCGAACACCACCGCCAACGCATCCAGCACGGTCATGTCCCCCACGCCTAAACGCAATCTCCCGGTGATCATGCGGACGAGGTACTTCGCCTCTCGCGGCGTCGCCCGTGCCAGCAATCCAGCGAGGGCGTGCATCTTCGCCGTTTGCGCACCCTTCCCCGACGCGTGCGCGGTCCGATCGAGCTCTCGGTAGACCTGCTCCAGAGTCAGGACGGGACCGCGGCGATTTCCCTTCGCCAGCAGTGCCTCCGCCACCAAGCCGAGATCGCCGGCGGTAGCCAGTTTTTGCTCCACGGTGGCGGAGGGGACCTCGGCGGCGTGCGCCACCGCGCGGATCGCCATCTTTTCAGCGACCCCGATCTCCACCCCCTCGAAGTCGGGATAGAGCTTACCCTGCGTCAGGTAGACCATGGGGCCGATGAGCGCTTGGGGTGTCTTACGGAACAGACCGGCCAACAACTCGGTCATGGCCAAGCGCGACGATGTCGATTCAATGCGCTGATACGCATCCGCGAGCACCGCGTACTTCATCGTCGCGCGCTTCTGTACACCCGCGGAAGGAGCCCCCGATCGCGCATTATCCGGGAGTCCCTTTCCTGCGTTCTTCGTGCTGCGGCGCCGGCTAGCGGCCACCGAGGACCACCCTCTCGACAAGGGCGGGTTGGGCGAACTCTCGGAGGCGGGCGATGGCCGCGTGGGCGTGGCCGTCCATCCGACTGGCGGAATAGCTCCCAGGACCGAAGATTACCATCAGGCAGTCCCGCGTCTCCTCTGTGATCGCAGTGCGCTTCGAATCATTCGTCGGGCTGCCAAACGGCCCGTGCATGTCAAACATGGCGAGGCGCCCCGCGACCGTGTATGTCCCTTTCCCCAATGACTCGTAGCCTTCGTCATCGATCCCGAGGCGGGCCATCACCGGTGCGCTGATGCGGTCCAGGTCGTACAGCCCAATCGGCAATAGGAATTCCAGCGCGCAGAGGTTGCACAGATCGACCAGCGAGTTGATCCGATACAACGCCTCGCCGCGGAGGATGCGGCGGAGGAGAGCCTCGGACGAGGGCCGGAGTTTGGTGGGATCCTCTCCCGTCCGCCGGTACAACTCCCGGGCCGGCTGCAAGCCCGGCATCTCCCCGGGCGTCTTTCCCGAATAGTGGGCCCGCAGGGCGGAGCCCACGCGATCGATCTCCGCCCAGATGTCCGGGGCATCAAGCCGCACGGCCACCCCCTCTGCGCGGACGATGCCTAAGCACAGGAGGTGACGCAAGGAAGCCTCAATCTCCACCAGATCCTGGATAGGCGAGCCGCTCGGGGTCTCCGCGGACATCAGCACCGGTCCCCTCGTCGACAACGAGCACTGCAGAGGGTCTTCGTCAATTCGCTCCGCTTTGCATCAGCGGCTTCGTGCTTAGAGCGCGCGGTCCTCCCGGCCCCCGCGCAGGTAAACCGCATCGCGTCCGGCGAAGGACACCCACATCTCCCCGCCACTCTGTCCGGGGATCCATGCCACGATCGCCGAGGAGGGATGGCAGTGACAACGGTGGTGCACCGGCGCTTGCTGGACCTGGCCGCAGAATCGGTCAACCCGCAGATGACCCGCCGCATGCTGTGGGGCGAGCGGCTCATGGCGACGTACTTGGAGTTCAAGAAAGGATGCGTGGTCCCGGCCCACCAGCACGACAACGAGCAACTGACCCACTGCATCAGCGGCCTCATGCACTTTACGCTGGGTGATCGTCAGCTGCTCTTGCGCCCCGGCGAGGTGCTGCTGATTCCAGGCGGGGTCACCCACGGGGCAGAAATGCTCGAGGATACGGTGGAGATGGACTTCTTTAGCCCGCCGCGCCAGGACTGGATCAATAAGACCGACACCTACCTGCGCAAATAGGCAACGCCCACGATGGCGGCGCGGCAGAACGTGGCGAGTGGGACGCGCTGGGAACCTCTTGTCGGATACTCCCGCGCAGTCCGCGTCGGCACGACCGTGTATGTGTCCGGGACCACGGCGACCGATGCGCAGGGGAGCATTGTGGGAACCGATCCATACACCCAGACGCGCCAAGTCCTGCGCAACATCGAGCAGGCGTTACTAGCTTGCGGGGCCACGCTCGCCGACGTGGTGCGTACGCGCATCTTCGCGACCAACATCGCGCAGTGGGAGGAGATTGGCCGCGCCCACGGCGAGGTGTTTGGCGCCATTCGCCCCGCCACGACGATGGTCGAAGTGCGTCGCTTGATCGACCCCGCGATGCTGGTGGAAATCGAAGCGGAGGCGGTTCTCGGGACGGACGCGGACTAGAGACTGTCCTGCACGCGAATGACGTTGGTGATGGCCTTTACCACGTCGAGCGCACGCAGCCGCGCCAGCACCCGCTGGACCGCACGCCCGGGCGCATCGTGCGTGACCAGGATCGCATCCGCAATTTCGCTGCGGCTCTTCTGCACGATAGAGGCGATGCTGACCTGCTCTTCGCCAATCACGGTGGCCACGCGGGCGAACACGCCGGGCCGGTCGACGACCTGCAGGCTGAGATAGTACGGGACGGCCACGTCCTCGATGGGTCGCACGCGCGCGGGGACGGGCGTGCCAATGGGCGACCGCCCGCGCACACCGGCGACCAGATCTTTGGCGACGGTGATGATGTCGCCGATGACCGCGGTCGCCGTCGGCGTCCCGCCGGCCCCGCGTCCGCTGAAGACCACTCGTCCCACATTGACTCCCTCGACGAGCACCGCGTTGAACTCGTCGGGGACCTGCGCCAGCGGGTGGTCGAGAGGAACCAGGGCAGGGTGAACCCGCGCCTCGACATCGCCATTGTGTTTGCGGGCAATGGCGAGGGGCTTGATCTCGTACCCCAGCTCCTTCGCGTAGGCGAAATCCCGCGGGGTAATGCTTCGGACGCCTTCCCGAAAAACGTCGTCACTCGTGATCTGGCAGTGAAAGGCCACGGACGCCAGAATGGCCAGCTTGGCGGCCGCGTCGTGACCGTCGACGTCGTTCGTGGGGTCGGCTTCCGCGAACCCCCGGCGTTGCGCTTCGGCGAGCGCGTCATTAAACGACCAGCCGCTGTGCGCCATGCGCGTCAAGATGAAGTTGGTCGTGCCGTTGAGAATGGCGACGATCGCCGTCAGGCGCGCCGCCGCGAGCGACTCGCTGATGGGCTTGATGAGCGGAACGCCGCCGCCGACGCTGGCCTCGAAGTGCAGGTGTCCGCCGGAAGATTGGACCTGGGCATACAGTTCGGGACCGTAGGCCGCCAGCACGGCCTTGTTGGCTGTGACAACGGACTTACCGGCCTCCAGCGCCCGCAACATGTAGCCCCGGGCGGGTTCCAGGCCCCCTATGAGCTCGACGACGATGTCGACCTCGGCGTCATTCACTACCGTCCACCCGTCGGTGGTCAGCAGATGGGCGGGGACGGGGCGGGGACGATCCGCACGCGCGACCGCGACGCGCTTAACCACGAGCGGACGGCCGACCGCACGCGTGAGGGCATCGTGGTCCAGTAGCAGGCGGTAGACCTCACTGCCGACCGTGCCCAAACCCAGCAACCCGATTCCAATCGCCTGCCGCTGCCCCATCCGTACACCTCGACCCGTTGATTCATCTTACATAACAGGCGGCATATGGTATGTCAACGGCACCGACATTAGTGGACAAGCGTATCCGGCAGCGCGGCAATGGACGGGTTCCCTTTCGAGTGCAGGTGGGGCAGGAGTTATGTGCGTGAGCAGACAATTCTCTTCGACACAAGCGGCCATTAATGGTACCCCGGGAGGGACCATGGTTGCGCAGTCGAGCTGTGTTCGTCTAGAGCCCGCCGTGTCGGGCTCTTCTTTTGTGCCCGCGCGCCGCGCGTGGCTGGTCCTCGAAGACGGCGCCACGTTTGGAGGCGTGCGCATCGGGGCCGAGGGCGATGCCGGCGGCGAGGTGGTCTTCACCACGAGCATGACCGGGTATCAGGAGGTGATGAGCGACCCCTCCTACCGCGGGCAGATCGTCGTGATGGCGTACCCCCTCATCGGGAACTACGGGTTCACCCCGGCGCACTGGGAAGCCGGCGGGCCTCACGTGGCCGGACTGATCGTCCGCGAGGCGAGCGCGGTCGCCTCCCATTACCTGTCGCACGAACCCCTCGATCACTTTCTGCACACGCACGCCGTTGTCGGACTGGCGCAGGTGGATACACGGGCGCTCGTGCGCCACCTTCGCGTGCACGGGCTCAAGCGCGGAGTCATTGCCGAGACCCCAGGACAACCCGCCCAGGCCCAGGCGGCCGCTCTTCCCGCGATCTCGGACCAGGATTTAGTTGCGCAGGTCTCGCGCACGTCCATCGAGGTGCTGGCCGGTTCAGGCCCCCGGATCGTGGTCATCGACTGCGGCGTGAAGAACGGGATCATCTCCGCGCTCCTGCGGCGAGAGTGTGAGGTAGTGCTGATGCCGTTTACGGCGACGGCAGATGACGTGCGGACAGTCGCGCCCGACGGCGTGCTCGTCTCCAATGGTCCGGGCGATCCCGCCGTCCTCACCAACGTGATCGGTACCGTCCGTGCGCTGCTGCACCACTACCCGGTGATGGGCGTCTGCCTGGGGCACCAGCTCCTGGCGCTCGCTTGCGGAGGACGGACGCATAAGATGAAGTTCGGCCATCGCGGCAGCAACCAACCGGTCATCGAATCGGGCAGCAACCGGGTCATGATCACGACGCAAAATCACGGATTCGCAGTCGATCCCGACGTGCCCGAGGCTCTAGAGATCACGCATCGCAACCTCAACGATGGCACTGTGGAAGGATTACGCCATACCACGCAGCCGGCGTTTTCCGTGCAATTCCATCCCGAGGGCCGCCCCGGCCCGGGCGATGCGGACCCCCTGTACGACCAGTTTCTGGGGACGATCCGCCAGGTGTCCGGTGCCTAAACGCGCCGACATTCACAAGGTCTTAGTCATTGGCTCCGGGCCTATCGTAATCGGCCAGGCGGCCGAGTTTGACTACTCGGGCACCCAGGCCTGCCGCGCCCTCAGCGAAGAGGGGGTGGAAGTCGTCCTAGTCAACAGCAACCCGGCCACGATCATGACCGATGTGGAGTCCGCCGACCGCGTCTACATCGAGCCGCTCACGGTCGAGCACCTGACCGCGGTCATCGCGCAGGAACGACCGGACGGTCTGCTGGTAACGC
>MNEU01000081.1 GCA_001917855.1 Armatimonadetes bacterium 13_1_40CM_64_14
CCAATTTGCTCTCTGGGTTCTCGGCTAGTCCCAATGAAGTAGGTGACTTTGCGCCGCGGACCCGCAACAGTCCTGGAGCGAGAGGGGGGAATGTGGCCGGGTCGGCTGCAGTTCCTGGAGGAAGATTTCTAGAACTGCGCTTGGAGCGGCCTTAGCTGGTTTCTGCTGGACCTCTGTCCAATCGGGAATGAGCCCACGACGCACTGCATCGACATGCTTGACCCGCTCCGCCGCGAAATGCACGCGCTTGACTGCGCTGGAGATTCTAGTAGCGAAATCCCCCATTTTATGCCATGCGTCAGGGTACCGCTACTCCGTCACGGCCCTATTCTTTGGCCAGGAGCCGCTCGACGCGCTCCATTATCCACTCTTCAGTGACTGCGCCGACAAACTTCGCAACGATAATCCCGTTCTGATCAACGACGAAAGTTTCCGGAACGCCGTAAACACCGAAATCAATGCTGATCTTGCCGGTCAAATCCATGCCATTGGGGAATGTCTGACCGAACTTCCGGATAAACTCTCGGGCTGGGGACTCCCGGTCTTGGATGTTCGCACCAATCACCACGACGCCGCGATCTCGGTACCGCTCCCACATCCGCTGCAATCGTGGTGCTTCCTCATAACAGGCGGGGTAGCACCACGACGCCCAGAAATTCACGATCATGACCTTGCCGCGCAGCGCGCGCGTGTCAAGCGTCCCACCGGCGAAGAGCTCAAAGCTGAAATCCGGCATCGATCGCCCGATAAGCGGAGAGGGGATCGCCCGGGGATCTCGAGTGAGACCGAAGGCGAGCACGCCGATCGCAGCAATGGCGAAAGCGACCACGAGGACCAGAATGTAGAACTGCTTGGCGGGACGATGATTTTCGGGCGCTGGCACCGTCATTATGGCCGGGCCGATATGAGTCTACCTTCTTAGGAATTTTCCGGCTGAGGTCGGGACGAATTCGTCCAGCCTCCCCCGGCCGGCGAACACCGCAGCCGCTTACGGCAGGATTATCAGGATGCGGCGCTCCAGTTCGGCCATACCTTCCTTTCCGACAAAGCCTCCAACGTACTTCGATCGGATGATACCGTTCTTGTCGATGAAGTAGGTGGTCGGCAACCCAAAGCCCTGATAGCGGTGTGCAATCTCACCGGTGGCATCTCGGACGGCCGGATAACTAACACTGAATCCCTTGAGAAACTCATGGGCGTCATCCCAGTCGTCTTGCTGAATGTTAACACCAAGAAAGACGACACCCATCGCGCGGTACTTGTGGTACGTGGCCTCTAGATCCCGCGCCTCGAGGCGGCACGGGGACGCACCACGAAGCGAAGAAGTTCATCACGACTCCTTTGCCGTGGAGGTCCGCCAGGCTGAGCTCGCCGCCTCCAAACCGCGGCGCCTTGAGGCCTGGCACGAGCGTATTTCCCCGCGGTCCCTGTCCGGCCGTCGAGCTCAGGATACCCGGGAGTGGCACGGGGCCCGGACCCGACGACGTTGGGTTGTTGGATCGAACACGGATCAATGTTACTGAGAGATAGATCGCCACGACGGTCCCGGCGGCCAAGCCAAGGGTCACGAGTCCAAAGAGGACCCGTCTAATCCATCCCATGACCATTCACCCGGCGACCCACCTGGCGAGCGTCTGGCGTTGCCGTCGTCAGATCTGTATGTGATCGCTGGCGGACTCTGAGTCTGGTGGGGCTGGATGCCGCTCGGTCCATGCCGTTGACGGAACAATAAATCCCGTCTGGCGCTCGCTACCGCGGATGTCCTTCCAACAGTCACCGCAACAACTCCAGCATTCGCTGCATCATCTCGCGCATCTGCGGGTTGTCCATCGCCGCCTGCATGCTGCGCAGTACGGCAGGGTCTTTCATTGCCGTGGCACAGGCGGCGGCCATGGCCCCCATGGTCTGTGGATCGTGCATGGCCTGGCCCATCATCTCGGCCATGGCCCCTGGTCCCATCATATGCATCATCATCGAGCCCATACGTCCCGACATGCCCTGGCCAGAGGCGCGCGTCAGCGTTAGAAATCCCAGCACGAGCACGACCCCAATCACCACACCGGTGACCATCCAGATAGCTCGCATCAGCGTCATCTCCTTAGATATGAACCGTCCCACGAACGCAGCGGAGGCACGCTCGCCGGGGGTTCTAATATGTGGTTCCTGCAGTTCCCGTTTGATCAGTGGGCCGCCGTGAGCTCAGCGGGTGTGCAGGGAAGTCTAACAACGCAGGGAGGTCCCAGAGGCGAGCGGAGCGTGGCGCCACCACGGAAGCAGCAACTGCGCTATCGAAAGATCGAAACGAACGGCGAGGAGGGCAACAACGATCAGCGCCGCCAGCCCCAGCCACGCGTGAACCGGGGCGTCGGACGGCTTGGTGAAATAGCAGCAGTCGGCACCGGGAGTAAGAGGCTCGCTCATGGCAATAGAACCTGCAATCGCGGAACACACGGCAAGTAGCAACAGCCCCGCGACAGCACACGTGGCAACCACAAGAGAAACACCGACGCACGACCGGTTCTTGCGCATGCTCCACCCGTCACCGTAACCGTCTTGCGCGGATCCCATCAAGTCCCATCATTCGTGGCGCTCCGAGTTCTGATCAGCGCAGCCCGCTCACGATGCTTAGGATCTGGCCCGCGTGCCGGCCGAAGTCGATGTCGACGCGTTGCACCCGGATCACACCCGCCGGGTCGATGATCACAAACCCGACGAGCCCGCCCATCGGCCGCCCCGTGCCAGGCAGATCAAACTGCTTGGCCACAGTGTACCCCGGATCCAGAAGGATAGGGATGGTCAGGCCGATCTGCTGGCGCAGATTGCGGGAATTCTCCGGTATGTCCGGGTTGACAACATACACTTCGGCGATTTCCTGCAGCTCGCGCTGAACCTTCGCCAGCTCCACGAGCTGGCCAACGCACCGCGCTCAGTAGAAACCCATGTGGAAGTTCACAACGATCGGCCGCCCCTGCCCGGGGACCACGGCGTGAATTTTCCCTTCGGCGTCGGGAAGGCTGAATGCCTCCGCTCTGCGTCCCGCCAGCGTGTTCATGTCCTGAGCGATCGACGGACCACCGATGGGCCCGAAGCGGTCGGCCGGCGTCTGCGGTTGCAAAACGCGGACGGCGGACCACCCTACGATACCCAAGGCGACAGCCCCTAGCAGGAGCCACCACCACACCTGTCTTGTTGTTCGGTTATGCTTTCCGATGGGACTCACCACGTTACTACTCTAGTAAGCATCAGCACGGCGAGATAGGGCAGTGCGCACGCGGAGCCCCCTAGCCATAGCGTCTGTGCTGTCCGGATGGGTTGATCCCACGATGCCCCCTATTCTGGACTCTTAGGCAGTGCGGCTGCCCCACGGCCTAGAAGCACAACCTCCGATCTCAGCCGGAGAGCCACTCAGCCACCCGACCTGCTGGATCGGGTCTGGATGGCAATGACCTTCTCTTGTCTCCCGGCACTGGGGATAGGCGTTCAAGGCTGTGCTTTGACCGCCTGCTGCACCTGGCCCTCCCGGCGGCCTGGTGGCATATCGGCTATCCGCTAGCTAATGCGCTCTAGGTGCTATCCCACGCAGCAACATAGCATTCAGGGCCACAATGATCGTAGACAAACTCATCAGCAAGGCTCCCACGGCCGGAGAAAGCACGACACCCCATGCCGATGCCGCACCCGCCGCGAGAGGGATCGCGATGGCGTTGTACCCCGTGGCCCAGAACAGGTTCTGGACCATCTTGGCATAGGTCGCTCGGCTGAGCTTCAGCGCGAACACGACATCGAGTGGGTCACTGTTCACGAGCACGAGGTCGGCCGACTCGATGGCCACATTCGTCCCCGCCCCAATGGCCACGCCCAGATCAGCCTCGACAAGGGCAGGCGCATCGTTGATCCCATCCCCCACGAAGGCGGTTGGACCGGCCGTCTTCAACTCTGTCACAATCTTCGCTTTGTCCGCGGGAAGAACGCGTGCGTGGTATCGCTCGATCCCGAGGTCGTGCGCGACCGTCCGCGCGACAGCCTCCGCATCGCCCGTGATCATGACAGATTCGATTCCCATACCCCGCAACTGGCGGACGGCCTCGCGGGCGGACTCGCGTACGGCATCGGCCACTGTGAACACCGCCAGAACCTGGCGGTCATTCCCCAGGACGATCATGCTCTCTCCACGTGTGTCCGCCTGGGCCGCCGGCTCCTTGAGTCGGGCAGGCCACGTCAGCGCCAACTCCGAGGCCCACTCGGGCCGTCCCACCCGATACAAGTGGCTGGTCACCCTCCCCTCGACGCCCTTCCCGGGAACAGCGCGAAAATCAGTGACGGGCATCAGGGGGATCTGCCTCCGCGCTGCCTCCTCAACAATCGCCCGACCGAGCGGATGCTCCGACATCGTCTCCAAGGACGCCGCCACACCAAGTGCGACTGTGTCAGAGGCACCATCGGCGTGCGTGGCTTGAACTTTAAAGCGTCCCTCCGTGAGCGTACCCGTCTTATCAAAGGCGACGACCCGGAGGTCTTTCGCTCGTTCAAATGCCTCGCGATTGCGAACCAAGATTCCATGCCTAGCGGAGAGGGAGGTCGCTATCACGATGACGAGGGGAATGGCAAGGCCTAGTGCGTGAGGGCAGGCAATGACGAACACCGTTACTGCGCGCGTTACTGCCATCGTCACATCTCGTCCTAGGGTCATCCAGGCGATGAACGTCACAACCCCCACACCGATCGCGACGATGGTTAACCAGTACGCTGCGCGATCGGCCAAGCTTTGGAACCGGCTCCGCGAAACCTGCGCTTCTCGAACCAGCCTCCTGATTTGACTGAGCGTCGTTGCCTCCCCTGTCCGTGTCACGCGGACAGTAAGGGCGCCTTCTCCGTTCACGGCCCCTCCGACGACCTCGTCGCCGGGCCGTTTGACGACGGGCCGCGATTCACCGGTGAGAAACGCCTCGTTGACACTTGATGTGCCGGATTCCACTACTCCGTCTGCGGGCGCCTGTTCGCCGGGCCGGATCAGGATGCGGTCACCTTGACGAAGGCGGGCCACGGGGACGTCCTCGATCGTGTCTCCGGACACACGATGAGCGACCAGGGGAATCAGCGCCGCGAGATGTTCAAGCGCTTTGCTCGCCCCCTGGACGGACAGCATCTCCATCCAGTGCCCGAAAAGCATCACGTCGATGAGCGTTGCCAGCTCCCAATAGAAGGGCATCCCGGGGAATCCCACAGACACGGCGAGACTGAAAACGAAGGCCACCGTGATCGCCAGGGCCACGAGCGTCATCATTCCCGGCATCCGAGCGCGAAGTTCGCCCCGTGCTCCTTGGACAAACACCCAGCCACCATAGAAGTAAATAGCGGCGGCTAGAGCGGGTACGAGCGCGTTGACCCCGGGGAAGCGCAGCGGGTGATAGCCAAGCCACTGCTGCGCCTGGTCGGAGTAATAGAGGATAGGAAGAGTCAGGATGACGCTGAGAACGAGGCGATCCCGAAACATTTCGGGAGTATGGGCGGCGTGTTTACCAGACCCGCCCTCGTGCGAGGCGTGACCGGCGTGGCCCATGGCCTCGTGCATGTCATGTGGGGCGTGTGGTGAGAGTCTTGGCATATGTACTGGTTCCTTTGCGAGCGCAGTCTGGAGAACGGTTAGTCTTTGGTTCTCAGGGCGGCCAGAGTGCTCGCAGCAAAACCGAGACACACTGATTGCAGCCGCTTCTTCCCAGATGATACTCCGTCACACACCACGGTATGCTCCTCGGCGATGTCGGACGTAGGGGACAATAATGGTTCTCTCTTCGCTATGAACGCCAAAGACGATCCAGTAATCGCCTACTCGCAGGCGGTATAGGCGCTCTACGCCAGTTAACTTCGCTGACTGCCGAGGAAACGGATCCTCTCCGAGGGACTCGATTCGCTTTCATGATCCGTTGAAGCGTACCTTTGGGAACGGAACGAAGCTTCTTTCTCGACCGAAGGCTTTAGGACGACTCTAAATGAGGGCATCCCACTTGAACCGGCGCTTTAGCTCCTGGAAACTTATGGGCCTTTCGGCTCGGCGCTCCGCGATGGCGGATAGATCGTACAGATCCTCGATCAACCTCCGATAGCGCTTGAGAGGGATGACCACACCCGTCTTCCGGCCCTTCTTGTCCACGACGAACTTTTGCCTAATTGCGGTCAGGTCGCACATCTCTCCCCATCGCATACGCAGATCGCAGAATATGTGATCATTATACCGCGCCCACTAGAGAGAGCTCGCCCAACGGACGGTTGCTCGGCGAGAACCAGAGTTTGTAATCTCCTCTGCTTTGAATATTGATGCGATCGGGGGCTCTGCCATCGATCCCGAATCTGGTGCCAATTGGCAGGGGACACATTTACAAAAAGCGATACAGCCGCCCTACGCTTCATAGATCAAGCGGTGCTTGTTGCTCTTCTCCGCTGACCTCTGTGATCGCGACCGTGCCGATCGAACGACGTGACAACATCTGTAGGATCCACGGTCGCGCCAGTGATGCAGCACAAAGACGGGGTCTATGCTGCTCATGGGAGGAGGTAAGACCTGGTGAAATTTGCCAAGGGTGGCGAAGCCCTGTGAGGGGGAAACTCTCACCAAGAGGTAGGGGGACAGCTCGTGGTGCACCTGATCATGATCGTCTTGCACGCCACCGCCGCGGCCCTCTGCTTCACCTTTGGCGCACTGACTCTGCTCCCGTACCTACCACAGCATTCCCGGCTGACCCTGTCCGCCTCTTACGTGGCCACGCTCATCGCTACGATCGTCTTCTTGGCCGGAGCCATCCTGGCCCACGTGGGCCAATTGGAGACACTGCAGCGCGGGATCTTTGCTGGGCTCTTTGTCTTGAGCTTGTACATGCTCTTCCGTGGTACGCGAGCCCGCACCGTGTTGGCTCGGCAGCACGCCGACTGGTGGCCGATCTACGTGGACCACATCGGTTTCACGCTTATCTCACTGTTTGAAGGTTTCATCATTGTTTCGGGCATAGACCTGGGCGCCCCCGGCTGGCTGACGGCCGTAGTGGCCGTCTTGGGGATGGGCGCGGGTAACAGGGTTCTGCATGGCCTGCAGACTCCGGCAAGACAGCCCCACGCGAAATCGTGATTGAGGATTCTCCGCTTCCCACCGCCACCGGCGCTTCATCCGCCGATCGCCCGCGCCGGGAGGGTAGGTTGCCCCCGCGCAGCGTGTGCAGGCGATGGCCTGGCTGACCGCTGACGGTCGATTCATCCTCGCTGCCCGTGCGGTGCGCACGTTCGCCTACGGCTATCTGAGCGTGTTGCTCGGCGTGTACTTAGAGGAAGTGGGGCTGGCACCGTGGCAGATCGGCACCGTGCTCACGGCCACGCTGGCGAGCTCTGCTGGCCTCACCGTGGTGTTCTCGCTCCTGGCTGATCGGTACGGACGGCGCCGGATGCTCGCCCTCAGCGCCCTGCTCATGGCGGTCGCAGGTGCAGTCTTCGCGGTGACCTCTCGCTATCCGGTTCTGCTCCTCGCGGCCTTAACCGGCACTGTGGGTGCGACATCCACAGAGGTCGGCCCGTTTTTGTCCCTAGAACAGGTGGCGCTCCCCCAAACGAGTGACCCACCCCACCGCACGATGGTGTTCAGCCTCTACAACACCACCGCCGCGGTGGCGGGTGCGATCGGCGCGCTGTTTGCCGCCGCCCCCACCGTGATGGAACGGTGGACCGGGTGGGCGCCGATTACTGCGCTGCGGGCGATGTTCGGCCTCTACACCGCGTTAGCGCTGGGTGTGTTGTTTCTCTTCACGCGCCTAAGCTCGCGGGTAGAATTGCCCGCCCACGACCGCGCCACACGGCATCCTGGCCTCGGGGCCTCGCGGGGGATCGTGGTGCGCCTGGCTGCGCTGTTCGCGTTGGACTCACTGGCCGGCGGGTTTGTCATACAAAGCATGATCGCCTACTGGCTGCACCTGCGCTGGGGGGTGGGCCCGGGGTTGCTCGGCCCCGTATTCTTGGGAATCGGGCTCATGCAAGCGGGTTCCTTTCTCGTCGCCGGCAAGCTCGCGGCCCGCATTGGGCTCATCAACACGATGGTGTTCACCCACCTGCCGAGCGATGTGCTGCTGATGCTCGTCCCCGCCGCGCCGTCTCTTCCCTGGGCGATTGTCCTGCTGCTTGCTCGCCACGCGCTGTCCCAAATGGACGTCCCGACGCGCCAGAGTTACACGATGGCGGTGGTGGCTCCCGAAGAGCGTACCGCCACAGCCGCGACCACGAACGTCGTGCGGAATGTGGCGCAAGCGATCACCCCCGCCCTCTCAGGCGCGGCGATGCAGACGATCGCCCTGGGGCTCCCCTTCGTGCTCGCCGGCGGGCTGAAGATCGTCTATGACTTGCTCCTGTACGTCATGTTTCGCCGTATCCACCCGCCGGAGGAGCAGACGTGATTCGCGGCGTGATCTTCGACTTAGGAGGCACACTAGCTGCGCCCCTCAATCCCGAGGATCTCGACCGGCGCAACACGCTCGCGCTGCTCGCCTGGCTGCGCCAGAAGTCCGGGCCTCTAGATGACGCATTCGTCGATGTGCTTGTGGAGGCTCGACTGGCGGCCTTCGCCCGCCGGGACGGGGCGCGGGAGGTGACCGCCGCAGAGGTTCTGGAGCCTGTCTTGCAGCGCTACGGATTGCCGCACGATCCCAGCTTCACGCAGGCTGCGGAAGAGACGTTCTTCGAGCCTGAGCTCGCCTCGATGCGCGCGCTCCCTGGGGCGAAGTTGCTCTTGGCCTGGGTGCACGACCGAGGGCTCCGCGCAGGGCTCGCGTCCAACGCGTCGTCGCAGTACTTCGTCGTCGAATGCTGTCGCCGCTTGGGGTTTGCGCGCTGGCTCGATCCGATCCTCTCCTCCGCGGGCGTGGGCTGGACCAAACCCGCCTCCCCGATCTTCGAAGCCATCCTCACGCGCTGGTCGCTCACGCCCGGGGATGTGGTGATGGTGGGCGACACGCCCTCGGCCGACATCGCCGGGGCGGTCCGGGTCGGCATGCGCAGCATTCTGCTCGCGGAAGAACGAGGGCCCCACAGAAGTGATGAGACCAACGCACGTCCCGAGGAAGTGGCGCGCGACCTCGCCGACGTCCGCACGATCCTCGCGCGGTGGATCAACGCACAGCGATGAGATAGGCCCCTGCGGTCCGCGCGGAGGCCTCTTAGGCGCGCCGCAGGGCGTGATCAAAGTCTGCGAGCAGATCGTCGAGATCTTCGATCCCGACGCTGACGCGTAGAAGTCCTTCGACGATGCCCGCTGCCGCGCGGACTTCCTTGGGCATGTGCACGCTGCTTATGCCGGCCGGGTGAGAGACTAACGTGCTCACCCCGCCCAGGCTGGTAGCACGCTTGCCCACCTGCAGCGCCTCAAACGCCCGCACGCTTGCCTCATAGCCGCCTTTCACTTCGAAACTCAACATGCCCCCGAACCCGCGCATCTGCCGCCGGGCAACCGCGTGGCCCGGATGGGAGGGGAGACCGGGGTAGTGGACGGCAGACACTTTCGGATGGGCAGCCAGATACTCGGCCAGCCGTTGTGCGCTGGCATTCTGCCGTTCCATCCGCAAGGCCAGCGTGGCCAACCCGCGGATCACCAACCAGGCCCCAAAGGGGTCGATGGTCGTCCCCAACAATCGCACCTGCTTCTTCGCGCGCTTGATGAACGCCGCCGTTCCCGTAATGACGCCCGCCGTGACGTCGTGATGGCCGCCCAGGTACTTGGTCGCGCTGTGGACCACGACGTCCACGCCGTTGGCGAGCGGCGTCTGATTGTAGGGCGAGGCCCACGTGTTGTCCGCGATTGTGGTCGCGCCGTGCGCGCGGGCCAAAGCGGCCACCTTCTCGATGTCGGTGATCCCCAGCATGGGATTGGTGGGAGTTTCGATAAACACCAGCTTAGTGTTCGGCCGCAGGGCTCGCTCGTACGAGGGGAGGCTTGAGTCCGGCAGCAGCGTGGTCTCTACACGATACCCCGGCAGCATGTCGGCGAACAACTGGTAGGTTGCTTGGTAGATGGCTGATGGGGCGATCGCGTGATCCCCCGGGCGCACCGCCGTCAGCACGGCGCACGATACCGCCGCCATTCCGGACGCCGTGGCCAGCGCGTCCTCACCCCCTTCCAGGAGGGCAATCTTCTCTTCTAGTGCGCGCGTGGTCGGGTTGGCCCATCGCGTGTAGACATAGCCAGGGGGAATCTCCTGACCGAGGCGCGCTCCTTCTTCGGCCGTGTCGTAGTAGTAGGTTGCCGTCTGATAGATGGGCGGGGCGACCGATTTGTGCGTATCGGGCATCTTGCCGCCATGGATCGCCTTGGTCGTAAATCCCCAGCGTTCACTCATCGCCATCTCCTGTACGACCTAATATGTGACAGTGTCGTCGTGGAGGTATTTTACAGCCTCGGCCCGCAGCCCTGGAGTCCACGCGGCCCTGGCGTCGTAGGTCATGGTGGGCTACCTGTCGAACAACCGAGGGCGACTTTCCGCGCCCCCAAAACATCGAGGCCCAGTTTCGATCCGCATGAAGTTCGGTGCGCACGTCAGCATCCGCGGTGCCCTGCACTTGGCGGTTGACCGCGCGGTAGCCATCGACTGCGAGTGCCTGCAGATCTTCGTTGGCAGCCCACGGCAATGGCGCGAAGTCCACTACTCCGAGCACGACTTCGACCTCTTCGTCGCGAAGCGCCGGGACGCGGGACTCGACCCGCTGGTGGCGCACACGGCCTATCTCATTAACCTCGCGTCTGCCGACCCGCAGCTGCATGCGCGGTCGACCGCCGCGCTCATCTACGCGCTGCGCGTCATGGACCGGCTTGGCGGGAAGGCAGCGATTACCCACCTGGGCAGCCGCGGAACTCACCCGTGGCCGGATGCCCTCCCTCGCGTCGCCGCCGCGCTGGGCGTGGCGCTCGAGGCCACCGACCGGGCCATGATTCTCCTAGAACACAGCGTGGGCGCCGGCGGACAAGTCGGCGGCACGTTTGAGGAACTGCGGGACGTTCTGCACGCCGTGCACGACCATCCGCGTGTGGGCGTGTGTCTGGATTCCTGCCATCTGTTCGCCGCCGGATGGGACCTGCGCACGGCGGACGGCCTCGCCACGATGCTCCGAGATTTCAATCGCACCGTGGGGTTAGAACGCCTACACGCCTTCCACTTGAATGATTCGCAGGGAGCGCTCGGCTCGCGATTGGACCGTCATGCCAACATCGGGCAGGGGCGCATCGGGCGCGCCGGCTTCGCCACACTGGTGAATCATCCCCGACTGCGCCGCCTCCCCGGGTTCATCGAGACACCGGGATTCGACCACCACGGACCCGATGGACGAAACCTGCGTCTGCTCAAGCAACTGCGCGCTGCAGGCAGGCCCCGACGCCAACGGCCACGGTCAGGCCACTAACGAAGGATAGAGCCGGCTCCCGATCGCCACGAATAGCGCGAGGAAACCCGCAAGCACCGCAAAATCGATCCCCAGACCGTGCACGCTGGTACCCCCCACAATCATCAGCGACCGCAGCGCATCCACTTGATACGTAAGGGGATTGATCGCGGATATCACACGCAACCAGCCCGGCATCAGATCGACCGGATAGATCGCGTTGCTGGCAAAAAAGAGCGGCATTGTGAGCACCTGGCCGATCCCCATCATGCGCTCTCGCGTCTTTACCAAGCAGGACACAATCAAAGACAGCGTGGCAAACACCGCCGAGGCCAAGACGATCGCAGCCAAGACCCCCACCATCGCCCCGAGCTCGAACCGCAGATCCACGCGTAGGAAGATCGACAGCAGAAAGACGATCACGCCCTGCGACACACCCCGCACACCCGCTGATAACCCCTTACCTAGGACGAGGGCGACACGGGAGACGGGACTCGCCATGTACTTCTGCAACACGCCCAAGTCCCGCTCCCAGATTGCGGAGATCCCGTAGAAGATCGCGACGAACAAGCCGCTTTGCGCCAGCACCCCAGGCGTCAAGAAATCGCGGTAACTGATAGCCCCGGTGGGAATGTCGCGAATGCGGCCAAAGACCTGGCCGAATACAACCAGCCACAGCGCCGGCTGCACGGCACGCACGAGCAGTTCCACGGGATCGTGGCGTAATTTGCGCCAGTCGGCCTCAGCGATCGTCAGCGTGTCGCCGACGAAATGGGCCGCGGCGCCTGCGTTAGCCCAGACGCCGGGCCGTGCGGCGGGTGCGGACAACATCGCGGTACCCCCCTCCTTCATCTAACGTGCCCCCGGAAAAGTGGATGAACACGTCGTCCAGCGTCGCCTCAGACCCAACCGTGGCCTTAAGAGAAGCGGGACTCCCGGTTGCGCTCACGCGTCCGTGGTGCATGATCGCGAGCGTGTCGCACAGCTCGTCGGCTTCATCCATGTCGTGAGTGGTCATCACGACCGTGGTCCCAGACTCCCGCCGGACCTCGCGGATGTGATCCTGGACGACGCGCCGGGCCACGGGGTCGAGCCCCACCGTCGGCTCGTCTAAGAATAGGACGGCAGGACGGTGGAGCATGGCCTGGGCAATCTCGAGCCGGCGAATCATGCCGCCCGAGTACGTGCGGACGAGGGCGGAGGCCGCCTCGGTCAAGCCCATAAAGGCCAGAGCCTGTTCGATCCGCGTCTGGCGCTCGGCGGAGACGACATGGTGGAGTTTGGCTGAGATCAAGAGGTTTTCGTACCCGCTCAGCTCGCCGTCGGCTGACAACATCTGCGGGACATAGCCAATTCGCTCCCGCACCCGCGGGGCATCCCGCACGATGTCGGCACCCGCGACGTGCGCTGACCCGGAGGTCGGCGCCAGAAGCGTCGTGAGCATTTTGATCGTCGTACTCTTGCCGGCTCCGTTTGGGCCGAGGAGCCCGAAGATGGTTGACGCCGGCACCGCGATGGTCAACGCGTCCACAGCGACCAGCGCTCCAAAGTGGCGCGTGAGGCGCGTCGTATCGATGGCGGGAGCCATGCTCATCCCGTTAGACATGAGACGGGGACTCTCTGGCGGGACCACTGGACCCGATGGGGATCTAGGACCGGCGACCGGCGGTCGGCTCGGTCGGCGGCGCCATCCGCAAAAAGAGCGTCTCCAAGAGGAGCCGGGGGTGCACATTCCGGCGCAACGCGTCTTTAGCATCCTCCACGGCCAATAGGCGCTTGTTGAGCACGGCGGCGGGCAGACCGGCCGCTCGGGCGACGATGCGGTCCTTGCGGTCGAGATTGATGAGTCGCTCGTCTGTGCCGGTCTGCTGCCAGACCAGAATGTCCCGGTACCAAAACAGCGCGATCTCCAGGAGCTCGGGCAGGTCGTCTTTCTCCTTGGCCAGCTGTTCGGCGGCGTCGAGGCGATCCAAGGGGTCGGCGTCCTCAAGACGATCCATCAGATCCAGCATCGTCTCGCGGCGCTGCTGCGCCTCCTCCGAGGTCACCCACCTAACCGCGCGGCCCAGCTGCCCCCCTGACAGCGCAGCCACAAAGCGCACCTTGCTCGGCGGCAGCTTGTAGCGGTCGATCAGCACGCGTTCGATCGCGGGCGCAGGCACCAGGGAAAACCGCACCAGCTGGCAGCGCGACACGACCGTGGGCAGCAACGGCACCGGGGATTCCGCAATAAGGATGATGACCACGCGCTCGGGGGGTTCTTCGAGGACCTTCAGCAGACTGTTGGCCGCCTCCGTGG
>MNEU01000045.1 GCA_001917855.1 Armatimonadetes bacterium 13_1_40CM_64_14
CAATGAACGGAGGGATGATCTGCGGCACGACCGCGTAGCGGACGACCTGCAGCGCATGGGCACCGGTGGCCGTAATGGCCTCAATGGGCCCGGGATCGATCGACTCAATCTGCTCGGAGTACAGCTTTCCTAAGGCGGCGACCGAGTGCAGCGCCAGGGCGAGCGTGCCCGCGAACGGACCCAACCCCACCCAGACCGTGAATACAATGGCCAGGATCAGCGGTTCCACGGAACGCATGATATTGAAAAACGTCCGTGTCAGAACGTACATGCCTGTCCCGACCGGATTGCGCGCCATGAGGTTGCGGGCGCCCAGAAACGACAGCGGCACAGCGACCAGGACCGCGAGCGTCGTCCCCATCAGGGCCAAGAACACGGTTTCCACAATTTTCTCGCTGACAATGAGCGCCGTCTTGCTGGGCCGCAGGGGGCCGGTGGCCCACTCCACTTGGGCGAGGACCTGCTGCCGCGCGCCCGTTCCCCCGGCGGGTCCCAGGAAGATCTCGGGCACGGGCACCGTCCTGGTAAACGCTCCCTGGCCATCGGTCACAAACGTGCCGACCTGCACCGTGTTGCCGATCTGGTTACGCCACAAGATGACCCCAGACGTGCGGGGGCGGAAGTTCTGCCCCGCGACCGTAACCTTGCCGCCGGTCGCGGCCACCCGCGGGGAGACCGTGATCTGAGGACCCGAGGAGAGAACCGGAAAGTCTTCGGGGGCGAGCGCGGGGTTGAGCGTCACCCCCACCCGGGCCTCCTGAATCTGCATCTCGCGCGCGAGGATGTCAGGCCGGACCAGGTCGACCACGAACGGCTTGACGAACTTCGTGCCGGTCAACAACGCCGGCAGGTCGATCTTGGTCACCCGCCAGCCATATGCGTAGATGATCGCCAAGGCCGCCAGCAGCAGGAGGGACCGGCTCGACCGATACCACGCCCGCCCCTGGGGAAGCAGGCGCGGGACGGGGAGAGCGTCCTGCGTCATGCGATCTCGACCTCGACGGCCTCTTCGCCATAGACTTCCTTGAACCGGCGCGCATCGATCTCCGACGGCAGTCCATCGAAGACCAGTCCGCCGGCCTTCAAGCCCACAATCCGCGTCCCATAGCGGCGCGCCAAGCTCAGGAAATGCAGAGCGCACAGGACGGTGACGCCGTCTTTCTTGTTGAACTCTTCGACATACTTCAACACCGAGTGCGACGTCGCGGGATCCAAGCTGGCGACCGGTTCATCGGCCAGGATCAGCGACGGTTCCTGCATCAACGCGCGGGCGATCCCGACGCGCTGTTGCTGCCCCCCGGACAACTGATCCGCTCGCACCCGGGCCTTTTCGGGAATGCCCACGCGGGTAAGGTTGCCCATCGCGCGAGCTACCTCCACGGGCGGGAAGTAATTCAGGAGGGCCCACGCCGGCGGCAGGTACCCCAGCCGGCCGGTGAGCACGTTCGTGAGCACCGAGGACCGCTTGATTAAGTTAAACTGCTGGAAAATCATTCCAATGTGCCGCCGGTGCTGCCGCAGCCGCTCGCGAGGTAAGGCGGTAATGTCCACGTCATCGAGGAAGATCTTGCCCGACGTCGGTTCAATCAGCCGGTTGATGCACCGCATCAGCGTGGATTTGCCTGACCCGCTGAGCCCGATGACGACCACGAACTCTCCTGGGGCGACCTCAAAGCTAAGGTCGTGGATCGCCCGGGTGCCATCCGGGTACTCCTTGACTAGGTGCTCTACTCGGAGTGCTGCGCCTGGCACGACTCACCTCGCCGGTCGACTATCCTCTGCGCGCGGTCCCTTCCGATTGAAGCACGGCTCGCCTCCCGGCCCACGGGCGTCCGCATACAAGAAGGAGGGCGCGCGTGGCGCCCTCCTTCGACTGTATCCGGCAGCCGTCCTGCCCGAGCTACCGGGCCAGCTTTTGCAAGTCGAGGCCCAGCAGCCGTGCGGCATCGCGGATGGATTGGAAGTACCAGTCCCCGACGGGAATGGCGACCTTATTGCCCTTCCGGGTCATGCGCTCGGCGATGTCCGGCGTAAACTGGAGGCCGAGCTGTTGCACCTGCGCATCCGTCAGTTCGACCATAGCCGTCAGCCCTTCAATCTCATAGAGGCCCTTCAGCGCGTCTTTGCCTTCCGTCGTCTGCGCAATCCGCAGCAACCGGTCCTTGATCTTGGCCTTCAAGTCCGGCGGCAGGGTGGCGCTGACGGTCCACGTGTCGTTAGGGATGGGGTCGGTCCAGGCGATGGGCTTCACCTTGTCGAGCACATCGGGGAACTGCCGCTGCACGGTCGTGCGGGCGTCCTCAAAGGTCGTGCCGCCGTCGACCTGGCCGCGGTAAATCGCGAGGATCACGTTGGGGTGCGACCCGGCGAACACCGTCTGGCCGAAGAATTTGTCGGGATCATAGCCTAGCTTCTTGAGCATCGCGGCGGGGAACAGATACCCTGAGGTCGACGCGGGATCCACAAAGGCAAACCGCTTGCCTTGGAGCTGCTCCACTTTGGTGATCCCGGTGTCCGCGCCGACGCTAATTTGCGCGCGGTAGTACGGCAGCCCAAACCGCACAGAGATCGCCGCCACCTCCACGCCGCACTTTTCGTGCGCCAACACATAGCTAAACGGGTTCAGCGCGCCGATGTCCGCGCGCCCGGCACACATGGCCTCCACGGCCGCGACGAAGCTTGTGGAGACGACTGCCTCGACGGGAATCCCCAGCACGGTGGACAGCATGCGTGCGATCTGACCGCCGTTGAAAAGCACTGTCTCGGTTTGCGTCGAGGGAACGAACACGAGCACGAGCTTGGACGGTCCCGCCGCTGGCGCAGGCGGCAACGCCACCACCGTGACCGCAAAGGCGACGACCGCAAGCACCAGGACTGCCTTCGACCATCGTGTCACACGCGTGCCTCCCGTTCGAAATCTCTCCGGCGAGTCTGTGACCGCTACTTCGGGATACGCTCAGAGGCCTCCTCCGCCACGCTGCGTGGGTGCAGACGGTGCGAGCGGATCCGCGTCGGCGCAGGAGCGGTGACGGCTAGCGGCGGTCAGCGAGGGGGACGAAGGCGCGCAGTGCCGGGCCCGTGTAGTGCGCCCGCGGCCGGATCAGCCGATCGTGGTACTGTTCCATCGCGTGCGCGCTCCACCCGGAGATCCGGGCAGCGGCGAAGATCGAGGTACACAGGTCAATCGGAATGTCCAGCGCGTGGTAGACCACGGCCGAGAAGAAGTCGACGTTGACGGGGAAGTCGGTGTTCCGATGCATCGTCTCGTAGACTTTCGTGGCGATCTCGAACAGCCACAGTGTGCCGGCTTCCTCGCTGAGCTCGCGGGCCATCTCGCGGAGCACCCCCGCCCGGGGATCGTCCACCTTGTAGACCGCGTGGCCAAACCCGGGAATGCGGTTCTCGGGGAGCGCCCGCTCCTCATGGGTCATCTTCGCCCGCGCGTCCAACTTCCGCTGGATGAACGGTTCGGCCCGCGACGGATCCCCGATCGCCAGCAACATGGCCAGGACATCTTCGTTGGCCCCCCCGTGCCGCGGGCCTTTCAGGGCGGCCAGCGCGGCCACGATGTCCGAGTGCAGATCCGAGAATGTCGCCGCCGACACCCGCGCGGCGAAGGTGCTGGCGTTGAGCTCGTGCTCGGCGTGCAGGACCAAGATCATGTCCATCGTCCGCTCAGCGACCGGCGAGGGCTCTTTGCCCATCATCACCGTGAGGAAACTCGCGGCGGTCGATCCCTCCGCTCGAGGGCGGACCGGCTCTTGACCTCCCCGCAGCCGGTTGACCGTCCCGACCATGACGGGGATCTGCGCGGTCAAGCGCACGGCCTTTCGCTTGTTTGCCTCGTCGGTGTTCGCACGGCTGTCGGGATCGTACATCCCCGCCACCGAGACGGCAGTTCGCAGGGCTTCCAGCGGATGCGCTGTCCGCGGATAGGTCCGCATGGAGGCCAAGACGTTGTCGTCGAGAACGCGGCTAGCGGCCAGCTGTCGGCTGATGGTCTCCAGTTGGGTACGGGTGGGTAACTCGCCGTTCCAGAGCAGGTGAACGACTTCTTCGTAGGTGGCCTGGCGGGCGAGGTCGCGGATATCGTACCCGCGGTAGATCAGCCGACCGGCCTCGCCATCGACCGTGCAGATGCTGGAGTTAACGGCGATGACGTCCTTCAACCCTGCCTTGAACTCAACCGCCATCCGAGCCCTCCGCTGCGCGCTGCCTTCATTCTACACCACTCATGCCTTCAACCCTTCCATCTTGATCCAATCGGCAGAACGCGCTCAGGCTCAATCTGCCTGAGCCGGGATCGGCGCACTCTCCAGCGCGCGCAAGAAAGCCTCCCGGGCCAACGGAGTCTCCGCCCACCCCTGACCGCCCGGCACCTCAGCCTCCAGTGTGACCCGGATGCCGTCGGGATCACGGACGGTGCAGGCCACGCTGCGCCCATAATCAGTCGCGCTCTCTAGCGGCGACCCCGCCCGGTGAAGGCGGCGCACCACCTGCGCCAGCGCCGCCCGGTCCGGGAGGTGGACCGTGAACGTCCGAAGCCCTGGGGATGCGGGATCAGACGCCGCGACATGGCTGCCGGCCCAGATGTTCACACCGATGTGATGGTGGTAGCCGCCGGCGGCGAAAAACAGCGCCCCCGGGTACGCCCGAACGGTCACGGCGAATCCGAGCACACCGCTGTAGAACGCCTCTGCGTGGGCCAGGTCCGATACGCGCAGGTGGATATGGCCGATCCGGGTTCCTCCAGCCATCCCCGGCCAGGGTCCTGTCGCGAGGGCCAGCAGCCCATCCAGCTGTAAAGGTCGCGTCGGCATCACCAAGCTTGAGTTCTCGGTGGGCCACCGATCGCGGGGGCGATCCACGTACAGCTCGATGCCGTTACCTTCGGGGTCGGCGAGGTAGATCGCTTCGCTGACGCCGTGGTCCGAAGCCCCGGCGATCGGCCAGCCGACGTCCAGCAGATGCCTCAGGGCCTGAGCAAGATGCTCGCGGGACGGATAGAGGATGGCAAAGTGGTAGAGCCCGGCTGAGCGGCGCGGGGGACGCGTCCCCGGCTGCCCGGTGAGCACCAGGTGGAAGGGATAACTCCCGTTGCTGGAGAGGTAGCGCGTAGGACCCGCTTGGTGCGCGAGGCGGAATCCCAACACCTCATCGTAGAAGGCCCCCGCCACAGCGAGGTCTGCGACCGTGAGGTGCACGAACCCGATCGACGTTGCATCGGGGAGGTCCGCTTTCTGACTCGACGAGGAGGACATTGCCATCGGCTGCCCTCAACAGACCCGAAATGGGAGGGGACCACCGGTCCGCCTCCCATTTCGATAGCAACCAGACACGCAGGTGATCTATTCCCGCGCTACTGCCCCCACCATGCGCTACTGCTCCCTACCCGCACGGTCAGCAGCGCGAGTACCCGCACGATTGGCAGTGCGCGCACCCGTTCTCGTGCACGAGGTGAGCACCGCAATCCGGACAGATGCCGATGAACTCGAGATGCGCGAGGCGGTCGCCATTGCCGGTCCCCTCGCCATTGCCCAGCTTCTCAGGGACGCCCGGGTGAACGCCGACGACCGGCGTCGGCGTGACCTGCACCTTGGCCCCCTGGCTAAACGCGAGCCGCTGCTGGCGGACATGCGCCACAGGTTCGGGCAGCACGTCGGCGCGGGGGAATTCCTTATCGGGCTTGAAGTCGTCGCCGTAGAGCGCGCGGCCAAGAGCCAGGGCCACAGCCTGGGCGATGGTGGTGACGCGGACGACGGTCCCGCTACCGGACCGGTCGAACGCCACTTCCTTACTCTGCACCCGCCATAGCTGCTCGATGACCTCGCGGGGGTCGATCCCGCCGCGCAGCGCCAGCGACGCGAGTCGCCCCACGCCTTCGGCCTCGACGTCCAGGGAGTGCACGAAGACTTCGCACACCCCCCACTCATCCTCGTTCGTGACCACGTAGATGCGGCCGCGGGGAGTCTCCACCCGCTCGGTGCGGCCGCTCGTGATCTTGGGCCGGGGGCGCGGCGTGGTCGATCGCCGCTCTTCGACCGCCGCCGCCTTGACGGGGACGACTGTTCCTTGGCTGGCCGCTTGCTCCTCCGTGAGCAAAATACCCTCGCGGCTGGACTCCCGGTAAACGGTGACCCCCTTAGCTCCCATCTTCCACGCCAGGAAGTAGATGCGAGCGACCTCGTCGGGGGTGGTGTCCTTCGCGAGGTTGACGGTACTGCTGATGGCGTGGTCGATGTGCTGCTGAATCGCGGCCTGCATCTTGATCCGCATCTCCGGTTTCATCTGGTGGGCCGTGACGAAGAACCGCGGCAGGTCCTCCTTGCGCTCGACCTGATGCCGCGTCATGTACTCCCCCACGAGCGGGTGGTAGACCGTGAACGTCTCTTGGGACAGCGATTCCGACCGCCGGACGTAGGACAGGTCGAAGATAGGCTCAATCCCACTGGTCACCCCCGCGAGCGCCGCGCCGCTCCCCACCGGCGGAACCGTCAGCAGAGCGACATTGCGCAGCCCGTGCGCTCGGATGCGCTCGAGCACCTGGGGCTGCAACGTCGAGAGGAATCGCCCTTGCAGGTGCTTGCTGGCATCGTAGGCGGGGAAGATGCCCTTTTCCTGGGCCAAGTTGACGCTTTCGTCGTAGACCACGTTCTTGATCCGGTCAAACAACTGATCCGTGAACGCGACGGCCTCATCGGTATCGTACTTGAGGCCGAGTTTGATCAGCATGTCCCCGAGCCCGGTGAAGCCCACGCCGATGCGACGCGACTTCAGGCTGGCGTCCCGCTGCTGGGGCAGTGGGTGTTTGTCGGCGTTGTAGTCGAGCACATTATCCAACAGCCGGGTCCCGTATCTCAGGGCACGCTCCAGGTGCACCCAATCGACGCGCGCTTGGGAGGTGAATTCATCAAGGACAAATTGGGACAGCGAGACGTTTCCGAGGTCACAGACCCCGTAGGGTTCCAGGGGGATCTCCGAGCACGGATTGGTGGTGATGACGCCCATGCCGTTGTATTCCGAGGTCGACCACCGTTTGATCTGATCCCAGAAGATGAGGCCGGGCTCGGCGTAGTCGCGCGCGCCGTGGATCAACTCCGTCCACAGGTCGCGGGCGCGAATGGTGCGCGTCAGGCTGGCGCGTTCATTGGCGAAGTGCAGTGTGAACTCGCCATCGGCCTCCACCGCACGCATGAACTCATCCGACACCCGCACACTGATGTTGGCGTAGCGCACCTTCGTGAGGTTGCGTTTGACCTTGATGAAATCTAAGACGTCGGGGTGCGAGTCGGCGATGGTGATCATCAGCGCGCCGCGCCGCCCCGATTGCCCAATCGTCCCCGTGGTCAACGAGAAGAGCTCCATGAACGAGACCGACCCGGTGCTGCTGCGCGCGGCGTTATTAACGGGCGCCCCCCGCGGGCGGAGGCCGCTGATATCCGTGCCGACGCCGCCACCCAGACTGTACGTGCGGGCGGCTTCTTTCATCCAGTCGAAAATCGATTCGATCGAGTCGTCTTTGACGGGAATGACGTAGCAGTTGTGGGCAACCGCCCACCCTACCGTGAACGAGTGGTCGTCTTCAACGGTGAGGTCGTAGACCGTTTGCGCGGCCGCCTTCGCGGCCTCGACAGCCCGCACTTTGGTGAACAGCTCTCCGTCGAGGACCTTGTAGAAGAAGTTTTTCTCGACTTCCGCAAACACCGACTCCACCGTGTACTGGCCTGCGATCCAGGCGTGGAGAGCGTCGACGTACCGCTGCGTCCCCACGTGAATCCACATGCCCCGGTGCTTCGTAAACTTGAGCAGGCCTTCCCAGCGAATCCCGGCCACAATGCGCAGCCGCAGGAGCATCGTGTAGATCTGTCGGACGAGTGGGGGGTTGGCTAAGAACAGTCCGATCGATTTGTCCCCGATCCTCCCATCGCCCGCGAAGAGCGCGCCCACGAACGCCTTTTGCACCGACTGCGGCGCACGCAGGAACCACGCCGGCAGCCGCTTGTCGGTACTGTGCGTGCGACCATCACACAGCGCCCGCACAAACTTGACCAGGAGTCCGGAATGCACATACACGCGCATCCAGTGGCTGGGTTGGCCGTCCCGGGTCTGGATCGCCGCCGTCAGTCCGAACACGCGCTTGGTGAGTGTCGCGATCTCCGTGGCGAGGGTCCCTTCGTCTTTGCGCACCGTAAAGTAGACGCTATTCTCTGTCAGGCCACCTTCAGCCATGAAGTAGCCAAGCCAGCGGCCGAAATCCTCATTCACGGCAATCCGGCGACTGACGCGGCGGCTCTCCTTCACGCCCACGGCTCTGTTGCCGCCGACGTAGGGGGGCGCGGTGTAGACGCGCTGCTCGTCGTCTTCCAGCACACCGCCCTCCAGATAATCACTGAGGTCGAGCGCTTCGAGGGGAATCGTCTCGGTCATCCGGCCTACCCTGACGTAGTGCTGGGTGGTCAGATCGCGCGCGGCGACCCAGCCGACGTGTCCTCGGGCATCCACCGCGAGAAAGCGGTGATCCGGCGTGCAGCGGATCGGCTCGTCGTTGAGATAGGTCAGAGACAGCCGAACCATCGGCTCCTGGTTCTCTCGCTCACTGACATGTGTGACCAGCCTAAACCGGTTGCGGTGAGTAAGCACCTCGTCTCCCGGCAGAACATGCTGGATGGGCACGAACCCCCGCGTGGTCAAAATCGGCGCGCCGGCCGGAAAGCAGTTGAGAAGGGTGACGCGCTTGGGATTACCCGCCCCGTGCATGATCCGGCCGCCGGGGATGAGGCGGAAATCATCGAGCAGCCAGTAGAACTTCTCCTCCCACTCGGCGCGCTTTTCGGGAGTCGCTTCGACGGAGGCGAGTTCACGCGCGATGCGCCGCCACATCTGCGGCGGGGTGGTCTCCAAGACGGTCCCGTCGAGATCCCGCAGGGCGTACTTGTCGTGAAACACGTGAGCCCGGAGATCGTCCCCGCCGAAGTAATCGAGTGTTTCCTGGGGCAGGTCAGGCGTCGGTCGCGTCGTCGCAGTCGCTTCGGCATCCACCGGGCTCACCCCCACCGGAATGTTGGTGCAAACTCCCGCCGTCAGCGACGGCCGGAGCAGTGCGGTAGTGCACTTACTGCGAGGACTTGGTCGGACCGGTCTCGACGGTCAACAGGGGAACCTGCGCGCGCAGGGCCGCCTCCCGCCGTTTGCGTTCCTTGAGGATTTCCGCTTCTTCTACCAGCGTCTCCAGATCCCGGAACCGTCGGTGCTCGGAGGCAAATCTGACGTAGGCGACATCATCCAGGCGGCGGAGCCGATCCATCACCTGGGCCCCGATTTGCAGCGTGCTCACCTCGCGGTCGCCGCGTCCGGTGACTTCCCGCTCGACATCGGCGACGATCCGCTCTAAATCGTCCATGGACACCGGGCGTTTGCCGCAGGCCTGAACCAGCCCCCGCAGGATCTTGCTGCGGTCGAACGGCTCACGCCGTCCGTCGCGCTTGACGACCATCACGGGGATCAGATCTGTCCTTTCGTAGGTGGTGAACCGGCGGTCGCACTTCAGGCACTCCCGGCGCCGACGGATGGACGACCCGTCGTCAACCGGGCGGGAGTCCAAGACCTTGCTTTCCTCGTGGGAGCAGTACGGGCAGCGCATCAGGTGTTTACCCCACAAGATGTGGGGTGCCCCACGATTCTATTTCGCTAGCTGTAGTACTGTCAACGGCGGATTTCCGGCGATTTGAGGGTGAAAACCGGTGGCTGTGGATAACTTGCCTCTGCGGACGGCCCAGGAGAGGGATTCGGGGGCCCCCGGCCTACCCCCCTGCCGTTTGCTCCCCCACAACAGCCCGGACGGCAACCGCCAGTGCCGCGGCCCCAAAGATCGCCGCAGATGCCAGGGCGAGCGCCAAGTGAGCGGGGGTGAGAGACCCTATCAGCAGGCCCCGTAGGGCGAAGATCGGGCCTAAGGACGGGATGAGGTATGTCCAGACCGACCTCTCCCATCCCTCCAAAAACGGGGCGGCCATCGCCGGGAGCGTCGCGCCGAGGTACAGGGGGGTGAAGAACTGCTGAGCCTCCCGCATGCTCCGGGCCAGGAGGCTGAGGGCAAGTTGCGACGCGCTCAGAAATGCCACGAGAAAGGTCGACACAACAACCAACCACACCGTGGACCCAAATGAGAGGGACACGGATGTTCGCGCGAGATCGGCCAGCCCCAAGGGCCCCCCCATTCGTAAGCTGACCAGGGTGGTCGCGATCACCATCACGACTGCGACCAGCGAAGTCGCCAGCACCGCCAAAAACTTGCCCGTCACCACCGCC